>JBHHWW010000023.1:0-17689 GCA_046756725.1 Nitrospiria bacterium
GTAAAAACCTGACCGGTTACATTCCATAAAAAAACTCGCGACCGAACTGGCATTTTAAATGCCTATCTAAAAGGAATCGGCGACCAGGCATAAAAAGTGGGTCAGTACAGAACCCATCAAAGTCTAATCAATCAGAATATTTTATTAAAATGAGGGTGAATCATGCAAAATCAAAAAACAACCATCACATTATCAGACACCAATTTTAAAACTGAAGTATTGGACAGCCAAACCCCCGTCCTTGTCGATTTCTGGGCGACGTGGTGTGGTCCGTGTCGTGCGGTTGCCCCGACCCTTGAAAGATTGGCCGAAGAATTTGAAGGACGCGCGAAGGTCGTCAAGTTGGACGTGGACAACAACCCTGTCACCGCTTCCACGTATCAGATCTCTTCAATCCCGACGCTTCTATTTTTTAAGGATGGACAGACTGTTGATCGGGTTGTCGGTGTCGTTTCAAAGAATATGCTGAGCGAAAAACTCGATGCGATTCTTCAGACGAAAAAAATGAATTCATGATAATGAAAGTAGAGAAAAAATTATGTTGAGGGCATTCATAAAATTTAACAAAAGTCTCATGAAACTTCCCTTGCAATGGCAAGTCTGGCTTATGTTATTGGTTGGCTCGAACATGGTTGTGCCATTCTTTTTTATCAACCGACTGGAAGCCCGGATTACTTTGGGAACCATGATGATCAGCATGATGCTCATGACGGTAATCACGCATCTAACAGGATTCACACGCCTCTTGGGCTTGGGCCATATTTTATGGTTCCCGATGCTCTATTTCTTTTGGATTCAACGCAGTCAGATCCCGGCTGATGATTTTTTCGGAATCTGGCTGCGAACCTTAATGATTCTAAACGCGGTATCTTTGATAATCGATATTGGAGATGTCTGCCGCTACATTGCAGGTGACCGGCAGGAAATGGTCCGTCTATAAAAATCCCATTTTATCTTCGTAACCACTTGACAAATCGAAATAAAAGAAGAAAACTGCTTCGAAAAGGGACCCTCATGAACTCACAAAAAAAGCACAAAAAAAGCACTCCCGTCGGGAAATTCATCATTCTGGGAATGTTTATTCTGGGCATCGCGTCTTTTTTTTATTTTGATCTGGGACAGTATTTTACATTGGACACGCTCAAAGAGAATAAAGATACCCTCCAAAATTTCACAAAATCAAACTATGGCCTGACTGTCCTTGTTTTTATTGCAATTTATTGTGTTCAAACCGCCCTGTCTCTCCCCGGCGCAACCATTCTGACGCTGGCCGGCGGCTTCCTGTTCGGCACCTGGATGGGTGGTTTTTTCGTCAATATCGGGGCGACCTCGGGTGCTTCATTGGCTTTCTTGGCTGCACGCTATCTGCTGCGAGAGACCATCGAGGGAAAATTCGGGAAAAGATTGGAATCCATTCAGGCAGGTTTTGAAAATAACGGGTTTAATTATCTACTCACGCTCCGCCTGATCCCATTGTTTCCTTTTTTTCTAGTGAATATGGCATCGGGTCTGACCCGTATCAAACCAGGCACTTACATCCTGGCGACGGCAATCGGGATTCTGCCCGGTTCCCTCGTTTACAGCAATGCCGGGGCGCAACTGGGCACCATCAATTCACTCAAGGATATTGCTTCTCCGGGCGTTTTGGTGGCGTTTGTCCTGCTTGGTCTTTTATCACTGGTGCCTGTTCTTTATAACAAATTGAAAAAGTCTTCTAGCCTTCAATCAAAGGACAAGCATCATCATATCGCTGCAAAATCCTGACATCTAATGTCTAGACGCGGTCTGTCTTTCGTAAAAAACATATTGGAGGAAGTTCATGGAAACATTTGATTTGATTGTCATCGGCGGGGGGGCGGCCGGACTTGTCACGGCGAGTGGCGCCGTGCAATTGGGCGCAAAAGTCGCACTGATTGAAAGAGATCGATTGGGCGGAGAATGCCTCTGGACAGGCTGCGTGCCGAGCAAGGCTCTGATCGACGCGGGTAAAACCAAGCACCGGATCGACAAAGCCAGAAATGAAGGTTTTGAAATAGGCAAAGTACAAGTCGATTTTTCCAGGGTGATGGATCATGTCCACGAGACCATCATGTCGATCCAACCGCATGACGACCCCGAAAGATTTCGGAAAATGGGGATTCGGGTGATAAAGGGAAGCGCCCGCTTTACGGGCCATAACCGGCTTGAAGTCAATGGAGAAACGCTCATAGGCAATCGGTTCTGTATCGCTACAGGGGGCAGCGCCCTGGTTCCGCCGATTGAGGGCATTCAGGATGTCCCTTTTCTAACTCATGAAACATTCTTCGATATTCGGAAACAGCCTGAACATCTTATCATCATCGGCGCAGGACCCATCGGCTGTGAACTTGGCCAGGCGATGTCTCGTCTTGGAAGCAAGGTCAGCCTGATCGAAACATTGGATTGTGTCCTTCACAATGACGACAAGGAACTGGCCTGTATGCTTCACCAGATTCTCTTGGAAGAAGGCGTCGATATTCACGTCGGAACCCGGGTCATCAAGTCTGAAAAAAACGGAGACAAGATCCTTCTCACCTGTCAGCAAGGCGGGAAGGATCTTAAGGTGGAAGGGGATGCCCTTCTGCTGGCCACCGGAAAGCGGCCAAGGACATCCGGAATGGGACTTGAGGCCGCAGGGGTGGCGGTCGATCGCGGCGGAATTCGCATCGATGAGGCGCTTCAAACCACCAATCCAAGAATCTATGCCTGTGGCGATGTCGCAGGGCCTCACCTCTTCACACACATGGCCGAGTATCAGGCGGGCCTGGTTATCAGTAATGCGCTTGTTCCTCTTTTGAACCGGAAAACCAATTACAGCGTTATGCCCTGGGGAACATATACAGATCCGGAATTAGCGCATGTGGGTCTTTCTGAAAAAACCGCCCGTGAAAAATTTGGCGATGAGGGCGTTGCTGTCTACCGGTATGAAGTCAAAGGAAATGATCGGCATATCATTGAAGGTCAAATCTTAGGTATGGTCAAACTGATTACCCGCCCAAACGGAAAAATCCTCGGTTGTGACATGCTGGGCGCCAGCGCCGGTGAATTAATTCACGAATATGCGCTTGCGATTAAAAAAGGTCTTTCTGTCGGAAGCATCTCAGGATTGATTCATGCCTACCCGACGCTCATCCAGGCCAACAAACGGGTCAGTGACGGTTATTTTTCCGAAAAATTTTTTAAAGGGAAAATCCCAAAAATTATAGGATGGTGGCTTGAAAAGACCCGCCCGAAAAGTCCGAACGACAGCGCAGGGAATGAGGCAGGGGATCTTCTCATCGATAAGGGCTAACCGAGAAAAAGTCTGTCCGTATACCAAGATCTGGAGTTTTTCGTCTTTGCGGGAATGACGCTTGCCCAAACATCAATTATCTAAATCTGAAGAAGAGGAACGATTCACCATGCTGATCGACACACACACACACATTGCAGACAAGGAATTTGATTCTGATCGCGACGCTGTCATCCAACGGGCGCTTGAAGCCGATGTAAAAAAAATGGTCCTCATCGGGACGGGATTGGCCTCCAGTCAACGTGCCGTCGCGTTGGCAGAACAACATCCCTTCCTCTGGGCAACGGTCGGGCTGCATCCACATGACGCAAAAGAGATGACCGATGATCTCCTGACTGCCTTCGATGAATTGTCCCGACACCCGAAGGTCGTTGGATGGGGAGAAATCGGGCTCGATTTTTATTATGAGCATTCTTCCCGTGAGGAACAACGAAATGCTTTTATTGAACAAATCCGTCTTGCGAAAAAAAGGCAACTCCCTCTGGTCATCCACACAAGAGACGCTTGGCAGGAGACGTTTGAACTGTGCGAGTCAGAGAAGATCAAAGAACATGCGGAAAAATTCGGCGCAGTGCTTCACTGTTTTACAGGAGATACGGAAACTGCTTTAAGAGGAGTGGAATTGGGGTTTTTTATCTCATTTTCAGGCATCATGACCTTTCCAAAGGCGGCTTCCGTGCAAGAGGCGGCAGCGACAGTCGGTTTGAATAAAATTGTGATCGAAACCGATGCGCCCTACCTTTCCCCGCAAGGATACAGAGGCAAGCGGAACGAACCCGCTTATGTGCGTGTCATTGCTGAAAAGCTGGCCGCATTGCGAAATCTTCCTGTTGATGTCATCGCAAAAACCACTACGGAAAATGCCGAAAGACTCTTTAAGCTACCTACGCTTTAATCTTTCCGGAATTTTATTCAGATGTTTGCGTCTACGAAAAATGAGCAGGTTCTTCTGACAATCTATACAAAACTGGAGGGATCTTCGAATTTTAAAAAGAGCTGTTTGCAAACCAAGATATGTTTTTCTTGTACTTCCACCGACCATTGAGGCCAACCATATTCTTGTTCGATGGCCTCTTTTACTTTCCAGAGCTGTCCTGGCGTAGGATATTCGGAAGGCGCTTCAATTGCGGTAAATGCGTGGTTTGCTTTTTTCCGGATCTCTTTTGCCTTCTCTTCCCTCCAGATGCAGGGTTCTCGTAAAGGGTTTTTTTCCATTTCTTCTAAAGCCTGAAGCGAAATGAGAAGCGACGCAATCATCGCATCCCGAACCGCATTGGCCGACAAAAATTTTTTGGATAATTTTTCTCGCAGAAAACGTTCCGGATCTTCTAACATCATCACTGTCGGCTTGATTTAGGAAAAAGAATCCATTTGATCGGCATACTGAAGATAGGACTCAAGGTGGGGGGTTGCAACACCCGGCGGCGGTAAAAACATGATCCCGATGGCATTAAAATTTCCATCCTGATGGACCCAGGACACGCTTCCCGAAATGCTTTCTACAAGATCTCCCCCTGAACGCTGTGGAAAGAAAATCTCAATCGTCACCGCTGCACCGACTTCGATCTGCTCACGGGTATAGCCGCCAAGTCCTCCAAAACCGATATTTGCCCTTAAAAGTCCAATCTCCTGTTTTGATCCTTTTTCAACAATCCGGGTTCTCAATCGGAGGGTGGTTCGGTTTGCGTTTCTTTTATCGCTCACTGCATCTTTCCTCTTCGACCCATTTTTTTCAGGTTGCAGCCACTGGATAAATATAATACAGCATCACGTAAGTCACCGTACTTGTAATCAGGGCAATAACATAGAGGACCATCGTGAGGGTGCCAATCTTGCGGTGGCGTTTTCCGCCATCCGGGATCAACCGTTCAATGCCACGTTCCAGAAACAAAACGCTTGCAATAATCAGAAAACCAGCCAAATACACAATATACCGGGCCACTGGACCGCCTCGAACAATCGCAAGGAGGCCAAAAATGACGCCTGTTACAATCAATATTCTCTTGAAAGTCTTTGGTTCCATTTTAAGGGTTGTTGAATTAAGAAATCGGGTGCTGTTTTTTTTGCCGGAAGACCGAAGTCCCAGGATGATCATATAAACAGCCAGGACCAATCCGACCGATATCACGAGGATGTGGATAAGCAGGATAGGAGAAAAAATATAGTCATAAACCCAATCAGGTCCCCCAAACCCCTCTTTTCCCTCAACAGAAAGCGCACCCAAGCCACGCATCAGATAATAGACAGTGAAATAGGCCAGCATCGCAATCATTCCCCACAAGGTGACTGCATGGTGACGCCCACCCTGATGTTTTTTTGCCGCATACCACCCGTACATAAAAAGAAGGGTAAAAAACCACGCCATGACGGTAGAAAAATCAGCGCCAAAAGTCCCGTACGGGGAAAGAAAGCCCGGAGAAGTTAAAAAATCATTCATTTTCCCATTCCTTCCTACTGAATAACGTATCTGAATTCACGACAATGGCAGAAAATCATTCGGCTCTCGTCGCGGTCAGGACAGTATTCTTTTCAAGCTCCACAACATTGACGAAGCCAGCCATTTCGAGCCATCTCCGGATAAGATTCCCTTTGAAACACCGGCCATTTTCCGTGTAAATCATGAGATGAATTGAGAAAACGGCATTCCATCCAGGGTTGTTTTCGTCCTCATTGATGAACATGTCTTTGACGATAATTTTTCCGCCCGGATTTGTTGTATCGTACAATTTACGAAAGAGCGCTGCATTTTCTTCTTCTGTCTGATAATGCAGGATGTCTGATAAAAAGACAACATCGAAGGTGCCGGGCAAAGGGTCCCTGTTAAAATTCCCTCCAAACAGGTGAATTTTCTTATCCAGCTTTTCTTCTTCGATATGCCTCTTTGTGACTTGAAGCGTATCAGGAAGATCAAAAAGCGCCATCTCCAAGTGAGGATACCGTTTTGAAACTGCAATCGAAAATGCGCCGCCCCCACCTCCGACATCAAGAAAGGAACGATTTTTAGAGAGATCCATTTTTTCTGCCAGTGCAGGCGCGACCCGTTTCGCCATACGGTGCAGGACTCTTAAAACCGTTGCCCCCATCGCAGGATCGTTCATAAAGATATTTCCCTTTATGATGGGGCGACCGGTCCTGATCGTCTCTTCCAATTTCCCCCAATGATCCCATTCCGCATCCTGAAGGAGCATCAACTCGCCCATGTAAAAAGGGCTCGTCTTAACAAGGAACTCGGCCAACTGAGGAATATTGCTGTAACACCCTTTTTCGAATTTCAATAGACCGATTGTGACAAGCGCATCAAGAAAACGGCGTAGCGAAGAAGCATCGGCTTTGATGTCACTTGAGAGTTCCTTTGCTGTCTTTGGCCTCTCTGCAAGCGGGGTGTAAAGATCAAGTTTGACTGAAGTGAGGAAGATCTTCGCTTCCCAGTAATATCCCAGCTGAAAAAGGGATGGAACAGATATCTCTCGGCTCATTAGACATTCCTAAAAAATAGTAGGGGGAGTATATAAGTGGAATAGTCCAAGGTCAAGAACACGGTCTTCAGAATTTATTTATGGGAGAAGATCTGTAAAAGACTGAACTTGCTTGAAAATCCCTGAAGGTTTGGCATAACGCTGACTGCTTGCATGGCTTTTTTGAAGAATATGTTTGACACCAAAGGCATGCGCCGCATGTAGGACATCTTCAGTATCATCGATAAAAAGAGTCCGCTTCTTGTCAAAGCCAAGCACTTCTGCTGCATCTCGCCAAAAGCTGAATTCTTCTTTTGGCATACCAATGTCGCTGGAACAGAGTATCGTGCGAAAATAGGGGAGAAGAAGGGTTTGTTCAAGCTTGATTTGGACGGTCTTCGGGTGTGCATTGGTAACAAGGGAGACATCCTTTTTTTCATCCAAAAGAAACTGAAGGAATGTTTCAACCCCGGAATGAATGCGTACCTGATCCTGCAATTCTTCCTTTAAGGAAACCACATCCATCTCAAGACGACCTGACCAGTAATAAAGGTCCGTCCAGTTGAGTGTCTTTTCTTGCTCTTTAAAAACAGCGCTGAGTTTTTTTTTTGCGCGAGAAAGGGGAATCCGGTTATCTTTGGCGTATCGTGCGGGTAAGTATTCTTCCCAGAAATATTCATCGAAATGCCGATCCAGGATAGTCCCATCCATATCAAGAAGAACGAAATCGATTTGCTCCCATGGGATGTTTACTTTTCTTGTGTTCAATAAGGACACCGTTTAGCACTGATCTTTAAAGGGGTTCGGGAGAGAAACTTATATTGAAAGAAGCACAGGATAATACGAGAAAAAACTTCGCTTCTTCAGGCTGTCGCTTTTGACACTTCAGGGGTCACGGATTCAGACAGAAGACTGACCTCATTGTCTAGGATGTCAATGAAACCCGGGCCGATTTGAAATGTTTCCTTTTTTCCATTCGGGATGGACAAGGTCAATCGTCCGGGCGTCAGTGTGGAAATGAGCGGCGCATGATTGGCCAGGACACCAAAGCTGCCGGATCCTCCAGGAACGACAACTGAGGTAACGACATCATCGAAAACAACCTGTTCGGGAGTGATAATCTTGATATGAAAAGTTTTCAATGCAGATTTTCCCTCAACCCTATGCCTGTAGTTTCTCGGCTTTTTCCTCTGCCTCTTCGATCGTCCCGACCATGTAGAAGGCCTGTTCTGGAAGATGGTCCATTTTTCCGTCAACAATCATCTGGAACCCTTTGATTGAATCGGATAGACGGACGTATTTTCCAGGCGTACCGGTGAAGGCCTCTGCCACAAAGAAAGGCTGTGAGAGAAACTTCTGAACCTTCCGGGCACGTTGAACGGTGAGACGGTCTTCCTCTGACAGCTCGTCCATACCCAGGATGGCAATGATATCCTGTAAATCTTTATATTTCTGAAGAATTCTCTGGACAGACTGAGCACATTGATAATGCTCATCACCCAGGATTCGTGGATCAAGCAGGCGGGAGGTTGAATCAAGCGGATCCACAGCAGGATAAATTCCCAGTTCTGAAATCTGTCGTGAAAGGACCGTCGTGGCGTCTAAATGGGTAAAAGTGGTCGCAGGCGCCGGATCGGTAATGTCATCGGCCGGGACATAAATCGCCTGAACCGAAGTAATGGAGCCCTTCGTGGTTGAGGTAATTCGCTCCTGAAGTTCGCCCATCTCTGTCCCGAGAGTCGGCTGGTAGCCCACGGCAGAAGGCATCCGACCGAGAAGCGCGGATACCTCTGACCCCGCTTGAACAAAACGGAAAACATTATCCACAAATAGGAGCACATCCTGGCCCTTTGCGTCTCTAAAATACTCCGCCATGGTCAGTGCCGATAGACCAATTCGCAGACGGGCACCGGGCGGTTCGTTCATCTGCCCAAAGGCAAGCACGGTTTTATCCAGAACGCCCGACTCGGTCATCTCTGCATAGAGATCGTTTCCTTCACGCGTTCGCTCGCCCACACCGGCAAAAACAGAATACCCGCCATGTTCTGTCGCAATATTTCGAATCAGCTCCATGATGATGACCGTCTTTCCAACCCCGGCGCCGCCGAAAAGGCCGACCTTTCCTCCCTTTGCATAAGGGGCAAGCAGATCGACCACTTTGATGCCGGTCTCCAAAACCGAAGTCACCGGGACCTGATCTATAAACGGAGGACTGTCTCGATGAATCGGCCATCGATCTTCTGGGTTTGGAACAGGTCCGTTACCATCTATGGGTTCACCAACGACACTAAACATACGACCGAGCGTCTGTTCTCCAACCGGCATGGAAATCGGATTACCAAGGTCTGCGGCTTCCATTCCCCGCACCAGACCATCGGTCGAACTCATCGCGATACAACGAACCACATCATCTCCCAGATGTTGCGCCGTTTCGACAATGACTTCGGTTCCGGCCTCTTTATTTTCAATTTTGACCGCGTTCATGATTTTGGGGAGTTCGTCCGTCGGGAACTGAATATCCACCGTTGGCCCGATTACCTGAAGGATCTTACCTGTCGCCATCTTCCGCTCCTTAGAAAAAACAAAAAAGAGAATAAAAAAAGTGCATCCCCACCATGGATGCGGGGAAATAATCATAGCTAATGCGTTATGTCTTCATCGCCTCGCCCGCAGTGACAATCTCCAGGATCTCGTTCGTTATCGCCGCCTGACGCGCCTTATTTCCCATCAGGCTCAATCGATCAATCATTTCCTGGGCATTGTCCGTTGCACTCTTCATCGCAACCATTCTAGAAGAATTTTCAGCAGTGAAGGATTCCAAAAGCGCAGAATAAATGCGTGAAGCGATCTGTCGGGTCAAAAATCGATCAATAATCATTTGTAAACTGGGTTCGAGTATAAATTCTGTTTTCTTTGCGCCTGCTTCCTGGCCAAGGTTCAGGAATTTCTTCAAGACCGGCTTCGTCGAAAGCGCTGAAATAAATTGGGTATAAAGCACATGGACCTCATCAAGCACGCCGGAAAGATAGGCCTCCACCAACTGATCGGTAATAGCGGAGATCTTTTGATAATCCGGTTTGCCTGCCAAATCAACAAACTTAAGCAGGATCGGCCATTCACGCTTCTGAAAGTAATCCGCACCTTTCTTCCCAATCAAAATAAGCTTGACAGGTTGGGGACGGGGCGTTTTTAAAAAAGCTTCGGCTTGGGCAATGATATTGGCATTGTATCCACCGCAAAGACCTCGATCTGAAGTCACAACCACCAGTCCAATGGTTTTGACTTCCCGGCTTTCAAAAAATGGGTGAGAAACCCCTTCAGCCGATCCCATCAAATGGCTTAGGATGGTTTCCATTTTTTCGTAATAGGGCTTGGCGCGACGCAAGGTTTCTTCCGATTTTTTCAAACGGGAAGCCGAAACCATCTGCATCGTTCTGGTAATCTGCTGGGTTTTTTTTGCGGCGCGAATACGCCCTTTGAGTTCTCGAAGCGTAAGGGCCATCCCTTATACTGTCCCCACGGCTTTCCAGCCTTGCTTGAAGGCAGTGATCGCCTCATCCATCTTCTGATTCAACTCAGGCGTCAACTTTTGTTTTTCTCCAATTTCACGCACAATTTCGGGGTGCTGGTCCGCCATCATCTTCAGATAGCCGGCTTCAAAAGCAGGCACATCCTGTGTGTCCAGATCATCCAAATGGCCGTTTGTTCCGGCATAGATCGCCATGACCTGCTGTGAAAGGGAGTAGGGATGGAATTGTCCCTGTTTTAGAAGCTCGACCATCTTCTCGCCCCGTTTCAACTGGGATAACGTCGCTTTATCAAGATCCGAACCGAACTGGGCAAAAGCCGCCAGTTCACGATATTGGGCCAGATCCAGTCGAAGACGCCCTGCCACTTTTTTCATGGCCTTTGTCTGGGCGCTGCCGCCCACCCTGGAAACCGAAAGACCCACATTGATGGCCGGGCGTACACCGGAGTAGAAAAGGTCCGGTTCCAGGTAGATTTGTCCATCGGTTATGGAGATGACATTGGTGGGGATATAGGCAGAAACATCCCCTGCCTGGGTTTCAATAATCGGGAGGGCGGTTAAAGAACCTCCGCCCAACTCATCATTCAATTTGGCGGCGCGCTCCAAGAGACGGGAATGAAGGAAAAAGACATCTCCGGGAAAAGCCTCCCGGCCAGGTGGACGCCGGAGCAAGAGAGAAAGCTGCCGATAGGCCGTTGCATGCTTGGAAAGATCATCGTAGATGACCAAGGCATGTCGGCCGTTATACATAAATTCTTCGCCCAAGGTACAACCGGCATAGGGTGCGATGTACTGCATGGAAGCCGCTTCATTGGCCGTGGCGGAAACGACGGTGGTATACGCCATTGCGCCAGCCTCTTCCAGAATTTTGACCACGGCTGCGACATTTGAAGATTTTTGACCCACTGCAACGTAGACGCAATAAACGCCGCTTTCTTTCTGATTGATGATGGTATCAATGGCGATCGCCGTCTTGCCCACCTGACGGTCACCGATGATGAGTTCCCGCTGTCCACGGCCGATTGGAATCATGGCGTCGATGGCCTTGAGTCCGGTTTGAACCGGCTCGTTCACCGACTGGCGTTGCACCACATTCGGCGCAACCCCTTCCAAAATACGGGTCTTGTCTGTCACGATCGGGCCTTTTCCATCAATCGGTCGCCCTAGAGAATCGACAACGCGGCCCATCATGGCCTCCCCCACGGGAATCTGCGCAATCTTCCCAGTTCGTTTGACGAGATCTCCTTCCTTGATACTGCTGGATTCTCCAAACAAAATAGCGCCAACAGAATCTTTTTCAAGATTCAGCAGCATACCGACCACGCCCCCCGGAAAGGAAACAAGCTCCCCGGCCATGGCGCTGTTCAGACCAGATACACGGGCAATCCCGTCTCCGACGCTGAGGACAGACCCTGATTCTTCTACGGTAATATCGGCCTGATATCCTTCAATATATTTTTGTAAGACGGCTGTAATATCGTCCTGTTTAATCTTCAACAGATCTCCCCTTTTCGGTCAAAATCTTCCTTGAAATGCCTTCCTGCAATTGTTTGAACTGACTGCTGAGGCTGCCATCAATAATGCGGTCTCCAAGCTGAATTACGATCCCTCCCAAAAGGTCGGTATTGACAGCGCGCTTCAAGAAAATCGGTTCGCCCGCTAGATTTGAAATGGTCTCTTCAACTTTCTGGGCCATCTCCTCTGAAAGAGGAACAGCCGTTGTCACTTTTGCCGTAAGCTTTCTGCGAGACTCGGCCGCCAACTGAAAGAACACATCAATGATCTCTGGAAGGCATGCTCCCCTGCCTTGCTCAATCGCTAAAGCAATCTGATAATGGGTGATATGAGAAACCCCCGCACCCAAAATGTCTGCGAGGGCTTTCTTTTTCCCTTCAGAGGTCACTTTTGGATCTTTCAGGAATGTCAGCAGGTCTCCATTAGAGGACAACGCCTCTCTCAAGTCGGACAGCTCTCCCTCAACCTGATCGGTCAGTCCTTCACCCTGAGCGATGGAAAGCAGGCCTTGACTGTAGCCTTGCGCGATGTTCCCGTTTTTGTTATCCGGTTTTGCCATATGCCTCTTTCACCTGGGAGAGCGCTCCTTCGATCAACTTTCCATGATCTTCCGCTTTCAAGGTCGTCGCAATCATCTTGGCCGCAATTGAAACGGATAACTTTGCAACATGCTCTTGCAAATCCATCAGGGCCTTCTGTTTTTCTCGGCTGATTTCTTCCTGGGCTTTCGACACAAGCGCTTTTGATTCTTCAGCGGCCTTCTCCATGATCTCGCGCCGAAGTTTTTCCCCTGCCGTGCGCCCTTCTTCGATCATCTTCTGTACCTCTACACGACCTTCAGAAAGTTGAGATTGATATTTTTCCAAAACCTCTTCTGCATCTTTCCGTTTTTTTTCAGAGGCTTCAATCTCTTCGCGAATGGCAGTCTCTCGACTTTCCAAGAGCGCCACAATCGGCTTATAAGCCACCTTGGCCAAGAGGGCAACCAGAGCACCGAAGGTGATCCATGTCCAGATAATTAATCCCGGTTCTGCCTCAAACATGTGTATACCCCGTTTTATTTAAAGACGATCAAGAAACTAATGACCAAGGCATAGAGCGCCAAGGCCTCAACAAAGGCAACGCCGATCAACATTGTGGTTCTCAACTCACCTGCAATTTCCGGCTGACGGGCCATTGCTTCAACCGTCTTTCCAACCAGGAACCCCATACCAATACCGGTTCCCAAAGCCGCCACGCCAATTCCAATTGCCGCACCTAGAAGTTCCATTCTTTTCCTCCCTTATTCATGATTACCAAGCTGCTTTACTGCCGAGTGGACACACGATCTACTTTAAATTGCTAGATGTCAAAAAAACTTCACTTAATGTTCCATATGCAAGGCATCTGACAAATAGGATGCCGTTAATACGGTAAAGATATAGGCCTGAATCAGTGAAACAAAAATCTCGAAAGACAACATGACGACAACGCCGACCAACGGCAACGGCGTGATCACGACGCTTTTGAATTTAAAAATCATTAATAGAAAAACCAGGATCACCATATGCCCCGCCATCATATTGGCAAAAAGACGGACGGCCAAAGAAAAAGGCTTGGCAAAAAGTCCGATAAACTCGATAGGCAACATGATCGGGAGAACCCACGACGGGATTCCGCTCGGGATGAAGGCCTTAAAATATCCGACAAAACCATACTTGCGAATACCCGCACCCTGTATCATGAAAAAACCCAGCGTTGCCAGCGCGATGGTCACATTAATATTGCCCGTCGGGGTAAAAGATCCTGGAATTAATCCCGACATATTACATGCAAAGATAAACATAAAGAGGGTCGCGATGTAGGGGAAAAAGGGCTTTCCTTCTTCTCCAATCACTTTAAGTACCAGCTCCTTTCGCAGGAAATCGACAACAACTTCGATAAGATTTTGTAGCCCTTTCGGATATCGCTTCAAAGTGAGCGCAACAAATGTTACAAGAAGAAATACAGCCCCGGCTGCGATCCACATCCAGAGAACCGCCTGGGTAATCGAGAGATCGATCCCGAACAGATGGATCTCCTTGATCGTGTGGAGCTCAAAATGATGTAGGGGATCAATTGATCCGCCGCCCTCTTCCAATTAAGACCTCCTCTGAGATGGCACGTCACCCGTCTTAAGCCCGAGGATGGCTCCTCCGGCCTGCTTAAACAGGTAAAGCGATATAACGGTAATAAAGGCAATCAGAACCTGTGAAATATTTAACGTCGTGAATTTTGCCAGGACAACGAAAATGAGGCCAATGACGGTAATACGGAGGACGCCCCCAAAACGAAAACCCGGGGTCAGAGGAGCCGTGCGCAAAGAACCCTTATACAGACAATAGGAATAGATAACTGCTAAAATAAAACCGACTGAAAGGGATTGAATCAACTTTCTCTTTCTTTATTTCTAGAACTTTCCTTAGATGAGACAAGCCGAAAAATATTCAAAAACCCTGCTGCCACGCCAAAGATAAAACCCAGGATGAAAAGCCATGGGGCCGTATCAAGCCATTGATCAAGCGCCCGTCCACCCCATGCGCCGAGCAAGACTGCAACAACAAGTTCCGTTCCGAGGTTGGCATATTTCCGGACTTCCTGCCAGCCGCTTTCGCCTTTCTTCCCAACCGCCAAAGCACCTCAGAAAAATCAGCAACGATTCACAAACCGGCGATATGTATCATACCTATGAAATGCTTGTCAATGAGGTTTGAAAAGATAATGCGATATTTTACGGACGTTCAGATTTGCAGAAAACCTTACCAGCCCTTCAACAGCCTACGGAGTTTATCGACATCGTCTTCATCGCACCACACGTAGGCCGAATAACTACTTTCAAACCCCATCGCATCGACGGCATGCAGATTGATCCCTTCCTTTGCAATCAGGTCAAGGGTGTCCGCAAGCGCACCGGCACGGTCCTCTCCGATAAGATGGAAGCAACTTCCTTCCCGAAAAGTCCACCCGGCCTCTCTGGCGGTTTTCTTAAAGGCATGGGGTTCACGCGGGATGGCAATAATCTCGGCGTTGCCCCTGCCTGTTCCAAAACACCAGACCCCGGCAAGATTGATTTCATCCTCAGACATGCGGGCCGAAAAACGTGCGAGCTGCCCCGATTTATCTTCAGTTGCAATCACAAAATAGCTGGCCCGCTCAATATCCATCTGCTGAATCCCCCCATTCGCATGCGATTTATGTTAAAGAAAAAAACCAACAACATTGCGACGTCCCATGGAAAATCCTCATTAGAATAATAATCTTCACGCCGGAATGCAACAACAAGGCAGGACTTTAATCCCTGAATAACAATCACTTTAAAAAAATAGGGGAATGTGTCGATGCATGACTTGCTGAAAAACATCTCAGCGACTCATTTCAAAAAAAACTGCATGGGGTATAATCGTCCAAACGGCGGAGGAGATTCCCCATTCTCCAAAAAATAACAACAAAAAGATACGAAAAATATTCCGGAGGAGACATGGACAGTCCCTCTCCTAATACTCAGTTTGAGATTTTTTCAATGATCATTTTTCATCTTACCCGAAATTAAGGAAATCATGCCTCAACTAAAGCCTTCTGGACCTCCGGTTAATGTCTTCGGATACCTTCGCGAGATGAGACGCGATGCACTTTCTTTCTCCCTCTCATGTGCTGAGAAATATGGGGATGTTGTCGAAATCTGCTATGGCTTGGGCGTCGATTTCCTTCGACGAAAGCGAGGGATCAAAAGCTTCATCTTGAATTGTCCTGATGATGTTAGACACGTCCTTGTGACAAACCAGCACAACTACCGGAAACTTCCCTTCCCACCGGCCGGTCAACGTCTGTTTGGGCAAGGCTTACTTACAAGCGAAGATCCTCTCCACCGTTGTCAGCGCCAGGTGATTCAGCCTTTTTTTCATCAGAGGCAGATAAAAAGCTACGCTAAAATCATGGTCGATCAAACAAAGATGCTTCTTGACTCCTGGGACGATAAAACCAGCATTGATGTCGTTGAAGAAATGACAGGTCTAACCCTGTCTATTGCCTGCAAGTCCCTCTTTGATATCGAGATTGGAGAAAAAAAAGACCGACTCGCAAAAGCCGTTCAAGTCACGCAGCATCACACAGAACGGCGATTTAATTCATTTTTTGGTTTCTTCCCGTTTATTGAAGTGCTTCCGACATCTGCAAATCGTCGCTTTCAAAAGGCCATAAAAACACTCGATCAAATGATTTTAGAGATTATTGAATCCCAGGCATCTCAAAATAATAATTATTCGACATCAGCATCTCTTCTTTCGATGCTCGTTCATGCACGGGATGAAGAGGGCCACCCGATGTTGGCCAAACAAATCCGGGATGAAGCCTTGACCCTCTTTCTCGCCGGACATGAAACAACGGCCAATGCACTTTCCTGGACGTTCTATCTCTTATCGGAACACCCGGATGTTGAGTTCCACCTCGTAAAAGAGTTACAGGATGTCCTGCAAGGGCGTTCCCCCTCCATGGCAGATATCCCAAAATTGCTTTACTCCGGACAGGTTTTTTCTGAAGCGATGCGGCTTTATCCGCCTGCATGGGCGCTTGGCGTCCGAACAGCGCAAAACGACGACCAACTCCCGTCGGGGACACGGATTTCCGCATTGGACGATGTGAATATTTTCCCTTATGTCATTCATCGGGATCCACGATTTTATCCGGAGCCTACACGTTTTGACCCGGATCGATTCCTCCCCGACGCCAAACAAGAACGACCTCCCTATTCCTATTTCCCCTTTGGCGGAGGCGCTCGGTCGTGCATTGGGGAATCCTTCGCAAGAATGGAAGGAACCATAATTCTTGCAAGTCTCGTACAACGCTTCAGGATGAAACGCGTTTCGAATCAAGCCGTCGTTCCAGAACCCTTGATTACTTTACGCCCCAAGCATCCGATCCTGATGACGATCAGCGGCAGAAGTTAAAGAACGGCTCCATCATCCCACTTGATGGCACATTACGCTGGTTTTGCCCAGGAAGCCCTATCGACGGCCTCCTTAAATGTCATTAAAGGAATGCCCCATCGTTGCTTAAGTGTCGGGATGTCAACGTCGTAACCGATTTCGTTAAACCATCGGAACATGCGCGCAAAATCAGAACCCACAGCGGCCTCAGCCTGATCGTCGGCCAGTTGTTGAAACTCCACGGAACGTCCCATCGGACTCGAAAGAAGGCTTGCCGCCTCCGGCATTGTCAATTCATCTCCAGCCAAATCGATGGCTTGGCCAATGAACTCGGCGGGACGGAGGAAGGCGGCGGCCGCAAACTTGCCAATGTCCTGCAACGCAATCATTTGAAGCTTTGTCGCTGGCCGAAGCGGCACCATCAAGACGCCTTGAGGAGAAGGTTGCCAAAACGTGCCGAAATTTTCCATAAACGCCGTCGGTCGAAGAATCGTAGCAGGCAGACCGATCTTCTGAATATGCTGTTCGATCTGCCATTTCGTTTCAAAGTGCGGGATGGAGGTCTTTCTATGAGCACTTCCTACGGAGCTAAAGACGAGATGCTCTACCCCGGCGGCCTTTGCCGCATCGACCATTGTGATTCCCTGCCGGACTTCGGCGTCCATCCCTTCTTCGAAAAATGTGGTCACAAGAAAGACTTTCTTGATCCCCTTCAATGCAGCATCAAGCGATGTACGGTCACTTAAGTTTCCTTCAACCACCTCGACGCCCAGTTGTTTTAAATCCGTCGCTTTGGAGGGGGTTCGTGTCAACGCACGCACCGCTTCTCCCTGACGCAAGAGATGCCTCACGACTGTGCCTCCTTGTTGTCCGGTCGCGCCTGTAACTAGAATGGTTTCATTTTTCATGATGGTATCCTCCTCGTTGTTTGTCTTATTTT
>JBHHWW010000024.1:0-17142 GCA_046756725.1 Nitrospiria bacterium
TTTATTCGTTGATGGAGATGGATTCGAGTGACTTTACTTTTTCTATAATCACGTCCTGGTCCGGATAGATCCCGATCAGTTCCTGATAAAGCGCGAGGGCTTCTTTTGGATGATGTTCCATTTCTAGGCAATTTGCCGCCCGGAATTTGGCAAATTCAGACATTTTATCATGCGCATAATTCGTATAGATTTCTTTGTAGATCTTCAGTGCTTCCCGACAATTCCCCACCACAAAGTAGGTACCGCCTTTTCGATATAAGGCCTCCGGGACCAAAGGACTCTTTGGCGCCCGACTAATCAGCAAGTCCCATTCAACCCGTGCTTGCGTCAAGTCTCCCATTTCGTAATAAAGCGCACCTATTTTATAACGTTTCTCGAGAATTTCTTCCAAATCGGCACTTTTCTCGATAATTTCTTCATAGATAGAGATGGCATCACGCGGTCGAGCCAATTTCTTTTCATATATATCTGCAAGATATTGGCGGGCTTCCTGACTCCGTTCTTGAACCATCGAAAGTTTTGCGCCAATAACCTCTTTGAACGCCCTGATTGCATTTTCAGGATCATCCAAGTACAAAAATCGAATGACCCCTTCCCAATATTGAGCTTCCGAAACCACGGGTGTTTCGGGGAATTCTTCGACTATTTTTTCGTAATCCCGGATTGCCCCGAGATAGTCTTCATTTCTCCATTTCGACTCGGCTTTCTCCAACATTCGACTTGACATCCACTCACTCCGCAAAGAAACGAAGGACCTCACCATGAAAAAAATGCCAAGACCCATCACTCCGACAATCACCAACTTACAAAAAAAACGAAACATCCATGACTGTCGTGAAAGCCAACTCACAATATGGTTTCACTCTGCTTTTTATGTCTCACTTTTCTCTTCTTCGCGATCCCCTTTTTCAACCAGCCTGGCAACACGGACGACACGGTCTTTTACTACCATATCAATCAATCGGACACCTTGTGTGTTGCGGCCGATCACACGGATATCTTCAACCTTCATTCGGACCAGTTTTCCGTTTTCTGTAATGATCATCACCTCATCTTCCTGATCCACCTGAAAAGCATCCACGACATTTCCGTTTCGATGGCTTGTCTGAATGGTGATCACGCCTTGTCCGCCCCGGCTCTGCCGACGATATTCTGATAACTCCGTCCGTTTTCCAAATCCTTTTTCGGTGACAGTTAAAATAGACGTGCTCTGATTCGGAGCGAGGGTTTCCATGCTGATCACTTTGTCCTCGTCTCTCAGACGAATCCCGATCACGCCCGTTGCAACTCGCCCGATGGGTCGGGCATCTTCCTCTGAAAAACGAATCGCAAGCCCGTGCCGTGTTCCCAGAAGAATATCATGTTCTCCAGATGTTATTCGGACTGAAATCAGCCGATCCCCCTCTGTCAGGTTAATAGACTTGATCCCGCCCACACGTGGATGACTGTACGCACTCAAAGCCGTTTTTTTAATCAAGCCATTCCGGGTCGCCATCACGGCAAAACGCCCTTCTTCAAATTGATCGACAGATAAAATCGCCGTGATTTTTTCCTCCTGTGAGACCTGAAGCAGATTCACAATGGCCTTCCCTTTCGAGGCACGACCCGCTTCAGGCACTTGATGGACTTTCAGCCAGTACACCTTCCCCGCATCTGTAAAGAAGAGGAGGTAATTATGGGTGGATGCGATAAAAAGGTGCCGGACAAAATCTTCATCCTTCAATCCCGCACCAATTTTTCCTTTACCGCCTCGCCGCTGACTTCGGTAAATCGAAACGGGGTTACGTTTAATGTAGCCGCTTCTTGAAACCGTGATCACCATGTCCTCATGGGCGATCAAATCTTCAATATTAATTTCCCCGGTCTCGGGAATGATTTCAGTCCTCCGGTCGTCCGCATACTTTTCCTTAACTTCTTTCAATTCACTTTCAATCACCTGACGAATCAGGGTATCACTGGCCAAGAGGGCCTTCAGAGCTTCTATTTTCTCAAGAATGGTGCGTAATTCTGCAATCAGTTTATCTCGTTCAAGGGCGGTCAAACGGGACAGACGCATCTCTAAAATGGCCTGTGCCTGTATGGTGGAAAGGTTGAACTGTCCGACCAATTCCATTTTTGCTGCATCTGGCGACGCTGCGCCTCGAATCAGCGTGATCACTTCATCCAGGTGGTCCAAGGCAATCTTCAGTCCTTCTAGAATATGTGCCCGGGCCTCCGCTTGGCGTAGTTCAAAGCGACTCCGCCGGATAATCACTTCGCGTCTGAAATCCAGGAAGTGGCTGAGAATCTCTTTCAGGTTCATAACCTTGGGTTCGTTATTCACCAGGGCAAGCAGGATGACACCAAAAGAATTCTGCATTTGGGTCTGTTTATAGAGTTGGTTCAAGACCACGGATGCAATTTCCGACCGCTTGATCTCAATGACAATGCGCATCCCGTCCCGATCCGACTCATCCCGCAGTTCGGAGATTCCCTCAAGTTTTTTACTGCGTACCAGAACACCAATTTTTTCAAGGAGTCGTGCCTTGTTCACTTGATAAGGGAGTTCGGAGACAACGATGGCCTCTCGTTCGTTCCGTGGATTGATTTCAATGACGGCCCTTGCACGAAGAATGAGGGACCCGCGCCCGGTTCTAAAAGCGTTTTCAATGCCTTTCGTCCCATAAATAAATCCGGCTGTCGGGAAATCGGGTCCTTTGACAATGTCCATTAAATTTTCACTGGAGAGCGTCCGATCATTCAGAAGTAGAATCAGGGCATCAATCAGTTCTCCGAGGTTATGAGGCGGGATGTTCGTCGCCATGCCGACTGCAATCCCGGTAGAACCGTTCATCAACAGATTCGGAATCCGGGAAGGAAGGACGAGGGGCTCCATCACGGTTTCATCAAAATTCGGCCCGAACTCGACGGTGTCCATGTCGATATCCGCCAATAGCTCTTCTGCAATCTTTTGAAGTCGGGCTTCGGTATAACGATAGGCTGCGGCCCGATCTCCATCCACAGACCCGAAGTTTCCCTGCCCGTCCACCAGGGGATAGCGCATATTAAAGTCTTGTGCCATCCGGACCATGCTGTCGTAAATCGCGGTGTCACCATGCGGATGGTATTTCTTCAGTACTTCTCCAACCACACCGGCCGATTTGGAATAGCGGCGGTTTGAAAGCAGTCCTTCGCGAAGCATCGCGTAGAGGATCCGACGATGTACGGGTTTTAATCCGTCTCGTACATCGGGAAGCGCCCGACCGACAATCACACTCATCGCGTAATCGATGTAGGCCGACTTCATCTCGGTTTCAAGGTTTACGGTCGTTCTGTTCTCAACAACGGCCATTTTTTCTCCATCTTATTATCGACATATGCATGTGTTTTTTTAAATATCCAGGTTCTTTACTTCAGAAGCATACTTCTGGATGAACTTGCGCCTCGGTTCAACGGCATCTCCCATCAGCATAGAAAAGATTTCATCGGTCTCATAAATATTTTCCAGGGTTACTTTTAAAAGCGTACGTTTTTCAGGGTCCATGGTCGTCTCCCAAAGCTGATTCGGATTCATTTCCCCGAGACCCTTATAACGCTGTATGGAAAGCCCCTTCTTTGCGCGTTCCAGGACTTGTTGAATCACCTGTTCAGCCGTCCCATAACTTCCCTCTCCTACCGAATCGGTCATTCGGTAGGGAGGCAAGCCCAAACCCATCCGGAAGGGGGAAACATTCTTCAATTCTCTAAATTCCGGAGAATTAACAAGTTCTTCGTTGATCTTAAATAAGTGGTTGATACCATTTTTCTGGATTCGACATTCAACCGACAACGCGCCATGTTCTTCATCTTCCGTGAGTTCATATTCAAATGAGTCGCTGATATGGGCTTCTGTCCAGGATTCCTTGACCTTTCTAAAGAGTGCTCCAAGTCGATCTGCATCTTTCAAAAAACTGCGGTCAATGGATTCTCCTTCTGTCAGTGCACGCAGGAAATCCGGTTCAATATCCTTTTTTTGGAAATGTCCGATAATCGATTCATACGCGATGAGTTTATTAAGGACCGACTTCAGACGTCCACCGCTGATTGTCATTTTATCCCGCTCAAGGTAGAGCTGCATTTCGTCACAGGCGATACCGATCAGGTTTTCCTGCATGGCTGCTTCATCTTTGACATATTGTTCTTTTTTTCCTTTTTTGACACGAAATAGAGGTGGCTGCGCAATATAGACATATCCTTTTTCAATCAACGGCAGCATCTGACGGTAAAAAAACGTCAGGAGAAGTGTCCGGATATGTGCGCCATCCACATCGGCATCAGTCATAATAATCACGCGGTGATACCGGGCTTTTGAAATGTCAAAATCTTCTGCCCCAATACCTGTTCCCAATGCGGTAATCAAAATCCGGATTTCTTCAGACGAAATCATTTTGTCAAAACGTGACCGCTCGACATTGAGTATTTTCCCCTTCAGAGGCAGAATTGCCTGGAAGCGACGATCCCTTCCCTGCTTCGCAGAACCACCGGCCGAATCACCCTCCACGAGGTAAATCTCACTCCGTGCCGGATCTTTTTCCGAACAATCCGCCAGTTTTCCCGGTAAGGTGCCGCCATCCAGAATAGATTTCCGACGGATTAGATCTCTTGCCTTCCTTGCAGCATCACGGGCACGGGACGCATTGATTGCCTTTTCAATCACCCTTTTTGCCACCGATGGATTTTCTTCGAAATATTCAGCAAGACTGCTGTTCATGGCCGATGAGACAATTCCTTTGACTTCTGAGTTGCCTAGTTTTGTTTTTGTCTGGCCTTCAAATTGAGGATCTGGAATTTTCACCGAAATCACAGCTGTGAGACCCTCGCGGACATCTTCTCCAGACAGCGTTTCATCTCCTTTTAATATTTTGTTCGCCTGCCCGTAGGCGTTGTTCGTTCGGGTCAGGGCGGCTTTGAAACCCGCGAGGTGTGTTCCGCCTTCCCGTGTGTTGATATTATTTGCAAACGTGAAAAGATTCTCAGAAAAACTGTCATTGTATTGCATGGCCACCTCAAGCATCACGCCGTTTTTTTCCTGTTCGATGTAAATCGGTTTATGAAGTGGATTTTTATTTTCATTCAACATTTGAATAAAAGAAACAATGCCTCCCTTATAGCAGAAGGTCTGTTTTTTTTCGGTCTGTTCTTCTTCTATGTTAATCCGGAGACCTTTATTTAGAAAGGCCAGTTCCCGGAGGCGCTCAGATAGGATGTCATATGAAAATTCGGTCTGTTCGAAGATGCCGCCATCGGGCTTGAAAGTCAGTTGCGTCCCTCTCTTTTGTGTTTTTCCTGTCACTTCCAGAGGTCCCATTGGTTTCCCATATTCGTAACGCTGCTGGTAGACAACACCCTCTTGTTTAATTTCCAATTCGAGCCATTCAGAAAGGGCATTGACCACTGAAACGCCCACACCGTGTAATCCGCCTGAAACCTTGTATGTCTCGCTGTCAAACTTGCCTCCGGCATGAAGATAGGTCAAGGCCACTTCCGCCCCGGAAATTTTTTTCGTCGGATGGCGTTGTGTCGGGATACCCCGTCCATTATCAATCGCCGTGACGGAATGGTCGATATGGATGATGACGTCAATCTCAGTGCAGAAACCCGCCATCGCCTCATCCACCGAATTGTCTACAACCTCATAAACAAGGTGGTGCAAACCGCCGGGCCCAGTAGAGCCGATATACATCGCCGGGCGCTTCCGAACGCCTTCAAGACCCTCTAATACTTTTATTTTTCCTGAGTCGTAGTTAGATGGTTCTGATTCTGTTGGCATATTTTCCCCTAACTTCATTACATTTAAAATAATCTTAGATGCTTACAGATGCCTAAAGATATGATGAATTGAGAAATACGACTGTCGTGCTCGTAATGGTCCTAAGAAATTGGATGGGATTTTAGACTCTCATCGGCATGATGACAGATAAGAAACCTTCAGATTCTTCTTTAAGAAGACAAGGAGAAAGGTCATTTTTAAATTCTAAAACGGCTTCTTTATGATTAAGAACAGATAAAGCATCAAGTAAATAACGGGCATTAAACCCGGTTGTAAAACCCTCTCCCTCAAATGAGGTAAGAATTTCTTCATTCGCTTCACCCATTTCCGGATTACTTGCACTCAGAAGGATTCTTCCTTCCTCAAGACTGAATCGTACAGCACTTGTTTTTTCCCTCGCAAGGATGGAGACGCGACGCAAACCCCCTTCAAGGGCATCCTTTTTTACCCTGACGATTTTATCATTTCCCATCGGGATGGCTTGTTTATAGTCGGGAAACTCGCCTTCCATCAGCCGCGTTGTCAAGACAAACGATCCCCACCGGTAAACCATTTGGTTCTTACCAATGAATAACTCCGGACACCCTTTGCCCGATCCCTCATCCAAGGACCGTTTTATTTCCATGATTGCTTTCTTTGGAACAATGACACTTATCTCCTCTTCCACGACACTTTTTGTAATCGGCCCTTCGGCAATCGCAAGACGATTTCCATCTGTTGCAACAAGACGAATGATATCATTTTCTTTGGATTTTTTTTCAAGCTGAATCATCATCCCATTCAAGATATATCTCGGATCATTTTCTCCCGTGGCAATCAACGTCCGACGAATTAAATCATTAAAAAGAACCGGATCAATCGATATAGATGTCTTTATATCTAGAGAAGGTGGTGTTGGAAACTCTTCCGGAGGAAGTCCGACAATGCGAAATAAACTCTTTCCGGATTCAAGACCTACCCAATAATTTTTCTGAGAGGCGATATCAATATATCCTTCGGAAAATTGCCGGACAATCTCATGAAGCTTACGGGCAGAAATCGTGATGGTTCCCTGCTCTATAACTTCTGCAACATAGTCCCCTTGAATACCCACTTCCAAATCAGTTGCAAATAATGAAATTTTTCCATCCTTTGCATCCATTAAAAGATGGGTCAGGATCGGCATTGTATTTCTTTTTTCTACAACACCATGGACCTGCTGTATCGCAATCAAAAGATCTCTTTGACTGATCCTCACTTTCACTTATTCCTCCTTCAACTGCTTTGCCAAATTTTCCAAGGTAGACTTTAAGTTGAGATCTTCTTCTTTTTCCTTTTTTATCTGATTGCAAGCATGAATCACTGTCGAATGATCTTTTCCACCAAAAGCTTTCCCAATTTCAGGAAAAGATAAATTTGTCAGAGTTCTCGAAAGATACATTCCGATTTGCCTTGGGATAACCAGGTTTTTTGTCCTTTTTTTTGATTTCAATTCTGTTATTTTAACCTGATATCTCTCAGAAACAGTCCTAAGAATATCCTCAACCGTGACAATTTTTTCCCGATCTTGAATTGTGTCTTTTAAAACACGTTTTGCCATCTCCACATTGATTTCCTGACCTGTCAAAGAGCTGAAAGCCCCTAAACGAATCAATGAACCTTCTAATTCCCTTATGTTTGTTTTAATACGGGTTGCCAGGAGCAGGCTCACGTCGGTCGGAAGGGGAATCCCCTCCATTTCTGCTTTTCTCCGTAGTATGACAATCTTTGTTTCAAGATCGGCCGGTTGAATATCTGCAATCAATCCCATTTCAAATCTGGATCGAAGCCGCTCTTCAATATCTGACATTTCTTTAACAGAACGGTCACTTGAAATCACAACCTGCTTACTTGCTTGATAAAGCGTATTAAATGTATGAAAAAACTCCTCTTGCGTTCTCTCCTTTCCCGATATAAATTGTATATCGTCTACAAGGAGTGCATCCACATTTCTGTATTTTCTGCGGAATTCTGCCATCTTATTATGACGAATTGAATAAATAACATTGTTTGTAAATTCTTCCGAAGAAAGATAAGCAATTCGACGAGATGGGTCGGTTGATTGGATATAATTTCCAATGGCACTTAGCAGGTGCGTCTTCCCGAGTCCCACACCACCATAAAGAAAGAGCGGATTATATGTTATACCAGGCCGCTCAGAAACCTTTCGTGACGCAGCATGTGCAAACTGATTGCTCGAACCGACCACAAATGAATCAAATGTATATCGATTACCTAGGTTAACACCTCTTCTTTCTTTCTTATAAAATTCACTTTTTTTATGTTTTATCGTAAGAGTTTTTACGTTCTCCTGTATTACAAACTGAATATTTAATTCTTGACGCGATAATTTTTTTTTAAGTATCTCCTCAATACAGGTGTAATAATGTTCTCTGAGCCAATCACCAAAAAAACGATTTGGAACAGAAACTTCAATATCCTTTCCAGAAACAGAGCGAAGAGTGGTTGGTTTTAACCATAAATTAAAAAGCTCAGGATCGATATTCTGTTTTATTTCTAGAAGGAGATCTTCCCATATTTGAGTCTGATTCAGTGACAAATTACATAGTTACTCACAGGTTTGTAAACAGTTGTGAATTATCTTTTTTTATATTTATTAAGAAGTTAGGTCGCTTTTGCGGAGTTTATTCAACCCTTTATAAAATAGCATCGTTAAAAAGGGCTAATTATACAAAATCGACCAAATTGAATCAAGATAAGAACTTCATTTGTAAAGCGGTTATGAACACCTCTATTTTTACATTTTTTTCATTGTTATCAATAAGTTTAACTGCTTGTTCTAATTTACTTATCTTCACTACTATGATTAATAAATATCATTTAATTAAAAAAATATAGAAAAAAAATCTCTAATAAAGTAGACTGAAAAGTCCTTAATTCTGATCTTATTATTCATATCGCTGACGTGAAAATCATTATAAGATTCTTCTTTAATTCTTTTTTATTTAAAGTATTTTTATTCCTTTTATCATCGTTCTTTTTTTTTCAAAATACATCCTATGCCTTGAAATTGCCTGTTCAAGTTGTTGTAACTCTCCCTGTCTTAGCTGATTTTGTAACTGTTGTCGGTGGTAAGAATGTTATCGTCACTTCTCTGATAAGCGGCCTTGAGAATGTTCACACTTATACGCCAAAAGTGAGTGATATAAGAACCATCCAACATGCAGATATTTTATATAGAATTGGCTTAGGATTGGAATCATGGGTAGATCCTTTAATTAAAAATACAAGCAGACCTGATTTACAAATAATTACCACATCAGAGGGAATTGATATAATTCATGATTCAAGTGATCTTTCAGATCATCACATGGAAGGGAATCCCCATATTTGGCTTGATCCTGAAAATGCAAAAATAATGGTCAGACATATTGAAAAAGGATTGATCTCAGTGGATTCGTCAAATGAAGATTATTATCTGGTAAATACTCAGAAATATATAGAAAAATTAGAATCTATAGAAATAGATTTACAGAAAAAAACAGCACATCTTCAGAATAAAAAAGTTATTACACATCATCCTGCGTGGCCTTACTTTGCCAAGCGCTTTGGTTTTGTGATTAGAGATACTATTTTAACCCAAACAGAGGGAGAACCATCTGCGAAAAAGATTAAAGCATTGATTGATCTTATTAAAGATGAAGGGATCAAAGTAATTATTTCAGAACCACAATTAAATCAAAAGGTTGTAAATATATTAGCAGACGAGACAGGGATAGCGGTTGTTCCACTATCACCTTTAACTGGGACAATTCCAGGAACAGAGCAGTATATTGATTTAATACAATATAATACTAAATCACTCATTTCAGCATTCAAAGTACATGATTAAAGAATAATTTTAGCTTTATAGTAGGTAAGATTCTTATTTAGAGATTGGTGAACGACCTTCGAGGTATCGTCGAAGGTCGTTCAAGTAAATATAGATATTAGTTTTCAATTTCTACGGCGAGGACTCGCTCTTTTTTCTTGTAAAATTGAACGGCATCATCAAAGTTAGGTGATTTAACTGTGACCCACACCTCGAGCCATTCTCCTTTTGCATGAGGTTTTTTAACGGTATGACTACAAGTTGATTCTTTGGGAACAAGGATTCCAGCATCAATAAAGCCCTTTGGTTGCTCAATTGCTGTCCACGCTTCTTCGCCGAACGTTTCTTCGATATCTATTTCCAACCAGATCTTTTTCAATACATCCTCCTAGTGAAAATTCCAGAGAGCAATGTACAAGTTTTTGGAAGTGCTTTCAAGGAAAAAGGTGGGTTTTATCCGAAAAATATCTTGACCTCCCATCGGTCTTTTGTATAATAACTCCACGCTTTTTAGCTCTCTCCTCTTGGAGTTTAGGTGGCCCATCTAAAATTCGAGGAAGCCTTGTCTCGTCTAGAAAGGTCAGTAAAATCACTTGAAGAAGGGGATCTTTCTCTTGAGGAATCTCTTAAGGTTTTTGAAGAGGGGATTCGTTTGTCGAAAAATTGCCTTAAAACTCTAGAAGAAGCAGAAAAAAAAGTCGAAATGCTTGTTAAAAAAAAGGATGATAAAGGAAATCTCCATCCTTTATGAACAATTTTTAGGTTTTAAGGTAATGGATGATGGAATTAAAAACCTACCTCTCAGAAAAACGTGCAGACGTTGATCGACTCCTTCAGTCTTATTTGCCCGGTCCAAAGTCCGATCCTCCTTTGATACATGAGGCAATTCATTATTCTCTTTTTGCGGGGGGAAAAAGGATTCGTCCAATTTTATGTCTTGCTGCCTGTGAAGCCGTCGGTGGTAGTCTTGATAAAATTCTTCCGTTTGCCTCTGCGATCGAGCTGATTCATACTTATTCTCTGGTTCATGACGATCTGCCTGCAATGGATGATGACAGTCACCGACGTGGAAAGTTGACAAACCATAAAATGTTTGGTGAAAGTACTGCAATTCTGACAGGTGATGCGCTTTTAACAGCCGCTTTCGCTATGATGGCGGAAAAAGGGCTTTCTTCTTCGATTGCACCCAAGAAAATTCTCCGTGCAATGCTTGAATTGGGGTCTGCCTCAGGAAGTACTGGCATGGTTGGAGGACAGCTGGTTGACATTGAATCTCAGGGTAAAGACGGGCTGACATTTGAGAAATTAAAAGCAATGCACACTTACAAGACAGGTGTTTTGATTCGAGGATCTATCCGGATTGGGGGAATACTCGGCGGTGCCGGCCCGAAAAAACTCTCCCATTTAACCTGGTTCGGTGAAAAAGCAGGTCTTGCATTCCAAATTGCTGATGACATTCTCGACGTCGAGGGAGAAGAAAGAGACTTGGGAAAACCGGTTGGGCAGGATAAAACAAAGGGGAAATGGACTTACCCTGCATTGATTGGGATTTCACAGGCCAAGAAAGAGGCAGCGAACCTTGTGGAGGAAGCACTAAATGCCTTAAAAGTATTTGGTCCAGAGGCGGATCCACTTCGACAAATTGTCATCTATATGATTGATAGGAAGCAATAAGAATATAAGTAACGGCAGACATGCATTTATTAGATAAAATAAAAGCGCCGAGAGATCTAAAAAAAATCCCGAGAGACAAGCTTCCAGAGCTTGCTTTGGAAATTAGGGAAGAGATTTTAGGTGTTATATCGGCTCATGGAGGGCACCTCGGGGCCGGCCTTGGCGCTGTTGAATTGGCAATTTCCCTTCATTATTGTTTTGATACCCCGAAAGACCGCCTTGTGTGGGATACAGGACATCAGGGCTACCCCCATAAACTTCTGACGGGTCGGAAAGACCGTTTTTCAACCTTGAGGCGATATGGCGGTATCAGTGGTTTCCTCTCCAGGGTAGAAAGTGAATATGACAGCTTTGGCGCGGGTCATGCTGGAACCTCTATTTCTGCCGCCCTCGGAATGGTTGAAGCACGAGAGCAGCAGGAAGAAAAACACCACGTCGTCGCCATTATCGGCGATGGTTCCATGACTGCTGGAATGGCCTATGAGGGATTGAATCATGCCGGCGCATTGAAGCGGGACTTCATTGTTGTATTAAATGATAATGAAATGTCTATTTCAAAAAATGTCGGCGCCTTTTCTGCGTATTTAAATCGCATTATCACCGATCCGCTCTACACGAAGGTGAAAAATGAAACCCTCACTTTCCTGAAAAATATTCCGAAAATTGGACAACCGATGGCAACGGTTGCAAAACGGGCGGAAGAATCGGTCAAAGGCTTGGTGACGCCCGGGCTTATTTTCGAGGAATTGGGTTTTCGTTATTTCGGCCCCATTGATGGACATCGGCTGGACCATCTTCTTCCCACATTTGACAATATTAAACAACTTAATGGCCCCATTCTGGTGCATGTCCTGACAAAAAAGGGGAAAGGATACTCCCCTGCGGAAAATGATCCAACTTCGTTTCATGGCACCCCTTCTTTTGATCTTTCAACGGGACAGGTTAAAAAAAAGAAAGCAGGCCCGCCGAGTTACACCGCTATTTTTTCAAAAAGTCTCATTCAGTTAGCAAAAGAAAACAAGAAGATTGTTGCGATTACCGCCGCAATGCCAGAAGGGACTGGACTTAGTCAATTTTCTCAGGAATTCCCTAACCGGTTTTATGATGTTGGCATCTCAGAGCAGCATGCAGTCACAATGGCGGCAGGCATGGCCGCAGACGGCCTTCGCCCTGTCGTAGCCATCTATTCCACTTTTCTTCAAAGGGCCTTTGACCAAATTGTCCATGATGTTGCTCTACAAAAACTGCCTGTTGTCTTCTGCCTCGATCGAGCTGGCATTGTTGGAGAAGATGGCCCCACACACACCGGTGCCTACGACATTTCCTATTTAAAATCGATTCCCAATATGGTTCTCATGGCGCCAAAAGATGAAAATGAACTCCGGAACATGCTGGCGACGGCCCTCCACCATGACGGTCCCATTGCGATTCGTTATCCGCGCGGTCCGGGGATCGGGGTGCAGCTTGGCGAAAAAATGCATGCGATTCCAATCGGAAAAGGGGAACTCTTATTGGGAAATCTTGAAGATCAATGGGATGTCGCCATGGTTGCGATTGGGAATATGGTCTATCCTGCTTTGGCTGCTGCGGCCCGTTTAAGGGAGAAAGGTCTTTCTGTCGGGGTCGTCAATGCTCGTTTTACGAAACCGCTGGATCGATCCTTGCTCGTTTCAGTTGCAACGCGTTGCAAAAAAATCATTACCTTAGAAGAACATTCATTGGTTGGCGGGTTTGGGGAATCTGTCCTTACCATGGTGGAGGAAGAAAAGTTAGAAGGTTGTATTCCTGCTGTTGATATTTTAAAAATTGGCCTACCAGACAAGTTTGTTGAACATGGTAGTTCACAGGTTTTGAGGGAAAAAATCGGCCTGGATACGGAAAGTATCTATAAAAAAGTCTATTGTTTTATCAACGATCAAGCTGGATCAGAAGCCTTTGAATCAGAAAAACGCGACCATTCTTCACATATCGCAAAGGTGATTCATTAAACCTTCTTCTGACTGTTGAATTCATATTGGAACAGTTAAAATCTCCCAGCATTTCTAAAGAGCGGCTGGACCTTCTGCTTTATCATCGAGGCCTTACGGAAAGTCGCGAAAAGGCGAAGGCCATTATTTTGAGTGGCTCTGTCCTTGTGGATGGCAAGAAAATAAGTAAGGCTGGGGTAGAAGTGAGGGTTGATGCGAATCTTCGTCTTCTAAAACCCGTCTCTCCCTATGCCAGTCGGGGCGGGATCAAACTTGAAGCTGCCTTGAAAGCGTTCAAGATTGATCCCAGTGGATGTATTGCGATGGATGTCGGCGCCTCGACCGGAGGATTTACAGATTGTTTGTTAAAGCACGGCGTTGCACGTGTTTATGCAATAGACGTTGGATATGGACAGCTTTTATGGCGTCTTCAACAAGATGCCCGGGTGATCGTTCTTGACCGACAGAACATTCGAGATTTACAGGGGAAAATGATCCCTGAAGAAGTTGATCTGGCAACCATCGACGTTTCTTTTATATCACTTGATAAGGTCATCCCTTCCGTCGTCTCCAGGATGAAAATGGGAGGTATTTTAATTGCCCTTGTAAAGCCGCAGTTTGAAGTTGGAAAAGGGCGGGTTGGAAAGGGCGGTATCGTTAAAGATGCCACATTACGAGAAGAAGTACGTGACCGGATTTCCAACAATGGGAAGGCTTGGGGACTCGATTTTTTTGGAACGATCCTCTCGCCCATTACAGGTCAAAAGGGAAATATTGAATACTTTATTGAATTTAGGAAAGTGAGATAACTTTTATTGAAGGAGGCATGATGGATTTAGATAAACTGGAAAAACGCATTGAAAAATTAAAAATCAGAAGACAGAAGGATGCGTCGGACGACCAAAGTAATCTCCGTGAAACTCGAAAACGTTTGAAAAGGGCCCAGAGGAAAAGGCGGCTTTTAGTTACAAAAGCAGAAAAAATAGCCATTTCCAACAATAAAAAAGCGGAGAAGGCTGGCGAAAAGTGACATCCGTCAAGGTGGGATTGGCACTTGGCGGTGGAGGCGCCCGTGGAATTGCCCATATCGGGGTTTTGAGGGTTCTTGAGGCTGAGGGAATTCCAATCCATACCATTGCAGGGACCAGCTTCGGTTCCATTGTCGGCGCAATGTACGCACAAAATCCATCAATCGAGTCTCTTTATCAACGTGTCATTGAATTTTTGAAGAGTGATCGATTCCGTCGTACGAAGATTTTTTTTATCAAGCGGCATTATGAAGAAAAGAAAAATAGAAGTTTCATCACCAATCTGAAATCGTATATACAAAAGGGTTTTTTCTGGGGGATTTCGCTTCAGCGTGCGTCTTTCATTTCGGAGGAAGACTTTTCATCCCAGATTAACCTTCTCCTGGATGACGGTCTGATTGAAGAAACCACCATCCCCTTTGTTGCTGCAGCAACCGACCTGACCAATGGAAGACAGGTCTCTCTATCAAAAGGCCCTATTCGAAAGGCCGTTTCTGCAAGCTGTGCTATTCCCGGGGTCTTTCCACCCATTGAGGTCGATGGGCGTGAGTTAATTGATGGGGGCTGGGTAAACCAAGTGCCCGTCGAACCGCTTGTGGATTTCGGCACTGATTTCAAAATTGGAATCAACATATCCGAAGAGAACCGTTCTCCTCAGGCATTTAATGGGGGGTTGGATATTGTACTGCGCGCTGGGGAAATCACCCGATGTGTTCTTTCTGAAATGCAACTGAAAATGGCTGACCTGGTGATCCGCCCAAATATGGGGGACATCCATTGGTCAGACTTTTGGCGTTATGAAGAAGCCATTCAAAGAGGAGAAGATGCGACAAAGGAGGCGATGAAGGATCTGAAGCACCTTTTATGGAAAAAACGGATTAGAAAATTCTTGAAAATCAGTCCCTAGAAAGTTTCTGAAGATCTGGAAAGAGATTTTGTCAGGCGGTTTCCTCTACTGGAACAGCACTCACCTTGACTGACGCAGTAACATCATGCTGGATTTTGACGGGGATTTGAAAAGTTCCGACTTCTTTGATGGGACGTTCCATGAGGAGCTGGCGTTTATCAATTTCAACCCCTTTTTCGGCCATTGCCTCAACAATATCTTTCGATGAAACAGAACCAAAGAGTTTTCCTTCTTCTCCAACTTTGACGGAAATCTCAATATTCAACGCTGAAATAGCGCGGGCTTTTTCTTCTGAAGACAGTTTTCTCTTGCGTATTTGAGCCGCAATCACGCCTTTTTCATGTTCGAGCATTTTTAGATTTTTATTTGTTGCAAGCATTGCCATGCTTTTGGGAATGAGAAAGTTTCTTGCGTAGCCGTCTGCAACTTCAACAAGATCTCCCATCTGTCCCACTCTTTCAACATCTGACTTCAAGATTACTTTCATTTCTTTGGCCCCCTAGTAAGGTATTTAAACAAAACGACGCATTGTATTTAGAGCGTACCTTCCTTGTCAATCATAAATTCTATGGATGAGACATCCTTTTTGAAGAGGTCATACAGGGTCCATCCCTTTTGTGAGAAGGTCATTACAATCTGTCTTTTTCTCATGCTCTGCTGAAGATCAATCGTGGAAGGAGGTTCATTCAAACCATTGTGAAAGTGGAAGAGTCCCACAAAACGTTCTTCAAAAGGAATCTTTCCAAGTTCATTTTTAAACTGAAACGGTGTGAGAAGATAGCGTGACTCTGAGAGGTCTTCGTACATGGCGATGAAGTTTTCAGTGAGTTTCTCTCTTATATTCTCCGAAATTCCCTCATTTTTCACAATGGATACAATATCTTTGATCCACTCATCCCGTATGCCCACGCCTTTAAAAACCTCTCTGTTTTCGTGGTCCTCCACCAGATTGACAAATTCATGAGGGGTTTCCGTTTTTGACCGAAGCATGGATAAAAATTCTGCATTCAGGGAAGTAATTTCGTGGATGTGTAAGTGAGGACCATCTTCCTGGTAGGAGATTGTGAGCAATCCTCCGACTTCACTGGTATGATTTTTCCGTGAAGAAAGCAGTCGGTTATAGATATCTTTTTGACTCTGTGGAGATTGCAGTGCCGTTTTTAAATCTTCGTGAGGAACCTGCAAAAAATCCGTCTTATAGAGTCCGTATTGTCCCATTTCATAGAAATGGCCCAGCAAAGTGAACGGGAATTCATTTGTGGCAATCTGATAGGCAATGGGAATCCCCTGGAAAAAGGCCTGATTCCCTTTTGCTAAACGGTCCAATGGCTGATCTGCAGGAAACACAGCCTGGGTTGCAAGCTGTAAATAGCATAATAATACTGGAATCAACCAGTAATCATTTAAAAATCTCCTGAAGCGATTGAGTCGCGTTTGGCTCCGTCGATCTCTATTGTTGAGGTAGAAGCCGTTTTCTATGTCCATTAAGTACTCTGTTTTTTTGAATATGAAGAATTATTAAAGGATAAAAGGCCTTCTCCCAATCTGTCTCGGTGCTTATTATTGACGATCCAGCTGAGATCTTCTCCACTCTAATGGATCGTATTAAGAGGGGTCAATCCCCTCAAATAGGGGGGGTCTTCTATTTTTAAGGTAAAATATCAGGTTTATGTAGCGTGCTTTGCATTGTTTGTGATGACTGTTCACAATGGTGGACTCGGGGAATATGTGCCGGAAAAAAACAAAATGTCCGCTCTGTTCATAAAGGTCAATTTAGGAAGCTCTGAATAAGTAGGCGATTGATGTCGTTCATCCATCTGGATCTTTTCATATTATCTTGTTCAAACACTGATTGAATGCTTAATGAAGGATGTTCCACACCCTTTTTTGCTCTTTATCTTTATTTAGGCGCACTTCTTTTGTCATCG
>JBHHWW010000025.1:0-17137 GCA_046756725.1 Nitrospiria bacterium
GATCTTGGATCGCGAAGCAGAAATTGAGAATTATGCCTATGCGTTCATTCACACTGAACAACCCTCGTCTATAAGCCGAGGGGTTCAAGAGGGGTCGATTTGAAATCGACTGTCATCTGTGACCGGTTCTCCCTCTTGCTCTTCGATATATTTCTGAATCATTTCATCGGTAATGTTACCTGAACTTACTGCCAAATACCCTCGTCCCCACAGATGCCTCCCCCAAAACTGTCTCTTTAAATGGGGAAACTCCTTTAGCAATACCCGCGAGCTGATCCCCTTCAGCCATTGCATGATTTTGCTGATATTTTCAACCGGACGATAGGATACAAACATATGCACATGATCGCTCGCTACCTTCCCCGTGATTATTTCAACTTCGTGCTCCAGGGCTATCTGCCGAAGAAGATCTCTGCACCTTATCGCCACTTGTCCTACCAGTACCCGCTTACGATATTTTGGAATCCATATCAAGTGTACTTTTAAATCTGTCTTCGTATGGGCACCCAAGTGATAACGTCGCATAGCGACAAACTTTAATCTTTTCTTCGCCTAAAGGCGAGGGGTTTCAACCATCCCCGAACGAGACACTAAAAATAGGCGCTGGATACAGTCCGATACCCATTTTTTCCTGTATCTTGAATTCTATATATTGTGGTTTATCATCGAACACCACGATGAACATATATTATGCAAAATGATAATGAAGCTTTATACTCAAGCAATTGTTGCTACTATTCATTATTTATCCACAAGTTATCCTGTTGAATTGTGGGTAAATAATGAAACCTACTAAAAGAACTCGAAAAGGACAGTTCTTTAGTATCGATGAGGCAGATTAAGGAAAGCCCCTATATTACATTCTGTAGGTTGTCTATAGATACAATATCTTGTGTCTCAAGATGAAACGGCACAATGAACATATTTTATGCAATCTGCTTGAAGAGTGATAAATTCAATGCCTTAAGCATCAGACATCGATGTTATCCACAGCTTATTCCACTAAAGTGTGTATAACAAGAATCACCTCGATAAATGACCGAAGCGGGGGCTTTTTCTTGCCTTTTAATTGCTGTTTTAATAAGTTCACCGCATGAAGAAAACCCTTCTCATTGGTTTCTATCATCTTCTGACCCATCTTTTATTCCCTTTTTTTTTATTATTTCTTGCTGGCGCGCTCATCCTTCGACCGGGCTACCGTCGCAATATAAGGCAACGTTTTGGTTGGTATCCGTCCGATTTTTTCAGCCCGATTCTAGGTAAAAAAGTTTTTTGGATACATGCCGCCTCTGTGGGGGAAGTGATGATGGGGCGCATGTTTATTCAAGCTCTCCGAAAGCGCTCCCCCGATGCAGGAATTGTGCTTTCTACAATTACACCCACGGGTCAGGAGACTGCGCTTGAACATTTGAAAGAAATTGACCTGATGATCTATTTTCCCTTTGACATCATTTGGATGACGGGTTCCGTCATACGGAAGATGGCGCCGGATCTGTTTCTCTTTCTGGAGACTGAAATCTGGCCGGGAACATTACAGGCGCTCTCTACACAAGGTATCCCGTCGATCATGATCAATGGCCGGATTTCTGACGGGAGTTTCAGGCACTACCGGAAATTGAGACCCTTTATGTCTCAGGTATTTGAAGCAGTGGATCTTTTTTTAATGCAATCGGCACGTGATTTGGAAAAAATAATCGATATCGGCGCGCTTCCCGCTCGGGTAAAGCAGACGGGGAACATGAAGTATGATCAAGCCCTTCAGCCGATTTTTCCAAATAATTCACTGGGTCTTGAAGAAGACGCGCTTCTGATGATTGCAGGCAGCACCCGGTCGGGAGAAGAAGAAATGGTTCTGGAAGCCTATCAGATATTGGAAAAGACTTTTCCAGCAATCACCTTGTTACTCGCTCCCCGACACCTGAATCGTCTGGCAGAGGTCGAAAAGGTGGTCTCTAAAATGGGATACATTCCCGTTCGAAAGAGTGAACTTTCAACGCAGGTGCCTCATCAGAAAGGGAAATGCTCGGTCATTTTGCTCGATACCCTTGGAGAACTGACACAGCTATATCCCCTTGGCCATCTTATTTTTGTGGGAGGGAGCCTTATTCCGGTGGGTGGTCACAACCTTCTTGAACCGGCGGCGGCTTCCAAACCTGTTTTTTTCGGACCCTACACATCGAACTTCAAAGAGATTGCGGAACAAATGAAATCGACAGGTGGGGGCATCGAGGTTTCCGACGGAAAAGAATTGGGAGAAAAAATGCGTGCGCTGATCCAGGATAAAGACTTGTATATAAAAAGAGGACACGCTGCACGGCAAGTCGTCATGAACCATCAGGGGGCGGTCAAAAGAAATCTGGATCAGGTTATTGAATGGATGGATTTGATTGAAAAAAGACAGGCCCGAAAGACCCAGTGAGTGACCCGGCAAACGACACACAAAGATTAGATCCTTTGAGAAACAAGACAGAATTGAAGCAAACTCTGACTTTCTGGAGATGGATCTGGGAGGGTAAGGGTTCTTGCCTCAATTTGATCCGTATTCCATTTTCTTTGCTCGCAACGCTTTACGCGCTGGTCATCCGCCTCCGAATCAAACTCTATGAGAAAGACCTTCTTCGGAAGAAAAAAGTCCTCTGCCGTGTGGTCAGTGTCGGGAACCTGACCGTGGGTGGCACCGGAAAAACCCCGTTCACCATCTATCTCGCAGAAGAATGGAAAAAAAGAGGGATGCGAATTGGCATTGTCAGCCGGGGCTACGGACGAAAGAACCGTGCTCCGGTGATTCTTGTAACGGATGGGAAGACGTTTTTTGAAGAACACTCGTCCGTGGGAGACGAACCCGCGCTCATGGCGCAACGTCTGAAAGGAGTGCCTATCGTGGTTTCCGGCGATCGCTTTAAGGGATGTCAATGGCTTCTGGAGAAATTCAAGGTGGATCTTATTTTACTCGATGATGCCTTTCAGCATCTTCGAATTCATCGGGATCTGAATATCCTGTTGGTCGATGCAACCCGCCCCTTTGCCGATGGACATCTTCTTCCCCGTGGGTCGCTGCGGGAACCCCTTTCAGAAACCCGTCGGGCTGATCTTGTGATCTTAACGCGTGCAGATCAGCCCGTAAAGATGGAAATAACGATGAAAAAAACAATGGAATTTTTGAGGAAATCCGGCATCCCTCAACTCCAAAGCCGATTTCAGGCAACGGGATTCGTGGATCTTAAAACAGACGACATTGTTTCCCTTTCCCATTTGGAGAACCAGCGAGTCTTCCCATTCTGCGGAATCGGAAATCCTGATGCCTTTTTAAAACAATTGCTCCAACTGGGATTGCGTTTTGATGATGCCATGTTCTTTCAAGATCATTATGCGTTTCAAGTTTCGGATTTTTTAAAAATCGAAACACGTGGAAGAGAGGCCGGGGCGGCATGGTGGGTGACAACGGAAAAAGATGCGGTTAAAATCAAATCCTTGATAAATAAAGGGCTGACCATCAGCAACATCAAGATCGTCGCCCTCAGGATTGACGTCGCTTTTTTTGAAAGTGATTTTGAGACGGAAAGGTTATTATTCAAGGGATGAAAGCAAGAATTGAATACTTTCTGGCCCGTCTTGTGATCTCTTTTTTGCGTCTGTTCCCCTTACATATTGCTGTCGAAATAGGCGCTTTTCTCGGAGGTCTGTGTCATGATTTCGATAAAAAACACCAACGGGTTGCGCTTGATAATTTGCGCACATCATTTGGGGAGAGTAAAGACGAAGACGAATTAAAAAAGATTGTCCTTCGCATCTACCAAAACCTGGGCAGGTCTTATGTCGAGACCCTAATCCTCCCCGTGATGAAGTCTTCTCGAATTCGGGAATTGACTGACATTGAAGGGATGAAATATTATGTTCAGGCGAAAGAACAAGGAAAAGGCGTGATCCTTCTTTCCGCCCACTTCGGAAGCTGGGAGTGGTTGGGAACGGTTCTCCCCATCTGCGGGGCCGTGATGCATGCAATTGCCCGCCCGATTGACAACCCGTATCTGAATCGACTGGTTCAAGTCTGGCGGAGTCAATATGGAAATATTATTTTGGACAAACGCACTGAAACGGGTAGAATCATCAAACTCCTCAGGCAGGGGGCCACGCTCGGATTTATTCTGGATGAAAATATCGAACTCAAAAAAGCCGTTTTTGTTGACTACTTCGGTCGGCCTGCCGCCACAAACAAGGCGCTTGCTACCATTGCCATCCGGACAGGGGCGCCCGTCATTCCGCTTTTTATCATTCGAAAAAAAGGACGACACAAGGTTGTGTTTGAAAAGCCTTTAATCCTTCCCCGGACCGGCGTTTTAAAGGAGGATATTTTCGAAATTACCGCTATTTTTACCCGAAAAATTGAAGACTATGTTCGTCAGTACCCCGACCAATGGCTCTGGATTAAGCGTCGCTGGAAAACCCGTCCTCCCGCATAAATGGAGAAGCCGGAGGGGCGGAAAGCCCCGCCCGAAAACCGTTCGTTCATCAGAAAAAAGGAGATCAAAAAATGGCAATTCGTAAAAATCTGCTTGAAATATTGGCCTGCCCCAAGTGTAAAGGCGATATCCATCTCAGTGAAAAAGAGGATGGTCTGAGCTGTTTTGAATGCAAACTTTTTTATCCGATTCGAGATGACATTCCGGTCATGCTGATCGATGAAGCCACTGCAATCGAGGCGTAACATTTCGTTTGTCAGAAACAACCTGACTGATTGAGTGATGATCAAAGAAGAGAAAACACTTTTTGCCCGGATGGGGATGTGGGGATGGGCCGTATTGAGTGGACTCTATTGGCTGGTAGAGTCTTTTTTTGATTCCTATCTCTTTCATGAAGGAAGCTTCTCTGCGCGCTTGCTTTATCCAGATCCGAATGAAATCTGGATGCGTTTTTTGATTATTTCCTTGATCCTTCTCTTCGGCACCTATGCCCAGGCGACGAACAAATGGAAGACCTCGGAAAGGAAAAGACGGGAAGTTTCAGCCCGTTTTGACGAAATCTTGGAAATCGCGCTGGATGCGATTGTGATGATCGATGAAGCGTATAAAGTAACTCACTTTAACCGGGGTGCAGAAAAAGTTTTTGGCTATGATGCCGATGAGGTCCTTGGCAGACCGGTCACACTGCTTATGCCGATGCAGTTTCGTGAAATGCACGAGAGGCACATCGGCGCTTTTTCTGAAGGAATCGAGACCGCACGCATGATTGGAGATCGGAGTTGCCGTATTTTCGGTCGTAGAAAAAACGGAGAGGAGTTCCCTGCGGAAGCCTCTATCTCTAAATTACAAACGAGCGAAGGACGTGTTTTCACAGCCATCCTTCGGGATGTCACAAAACGCTGGGAAGACTAAAACCGCCCTGACCCAGATGGTTAGACTGCGCCGATCATGTCTTCAACCAGGTAGAGCATGGCCTCGCCCAATGTTGGATGGATGTGGGAAATGGCAGCATATTCTTCGAGCGTAGCGCGATAGTGCATGGCAAGGACTCCTTGGTGGATCAGGTTGGAGGCTTCTGCCCCCAGGATCTGGATACCCAGAATTTCGCCGCTCTCTGGGGTTGCGATGATCTTGATAAATCCTTCCATTCGGTCTGTGACAATCGCCTTTCCCAAGTCGCTAAAAGGAAATTTTCCAACGCGAATATTTATTTTTTGTTCGCGGGCCTCCCGCTCTGAAAGGCCGACGCGCGCAAATTCAGGGTCGGTAAAAACCGCACTTGGAATCACGCGATAGTCTGCTTTTTTCACCGGTCCTTTCACAAGGTTTGTCCCGGCCACCTTTCCCTGGAGTGTGGCGACGTTGACAACCTGATGGATGCCTGTCACATCTCCCGCCGCATAGATATTGCCATTGCTTGTTTGCAAAAAGTCATTGACCGGCACGCCAAGCTGATCCGTCTCGACTTCTGCGGTCTCCAGATGAAGGTGATCAATATTGCCGGTCCGACCGGTGACGAGCAAAATTTTTTCCGCTTCAAGCGCCTCTTTTTTCCCGTTTGTCTCAAAGGAAACTCGCTTCAGCGCGCCTTTTTTTTCTATCCCATTGACCTGAACCCCGGTCTTAAGATCAATGCCGTCATTGCGGAGGATATCCGCCAATGCAATACCGATATCGGCATCTTCCTTGCTCAGGATTTGTTGACTTCGTTGCAGGAGGCTTGTTTTTACGCCCATCCGGTTGAAAAATTGACCGAATTCGAGCGCTTCCGCGCCGCCTCCCAGGACGATCATGGAGCCAGGGAGTTTATCAAGTTCCAGGGCATCATCGCTTGTGAAGTAGCCTGTCTCTTCTAGCCCCGGAAATGGCGGTATGACCACACGGGAGCCGGTTGCGATCAAAAATTTTTGACAAGTATATTGTGTTTGTCCGACTTGCAGACAATTTTTTGATATGAAGCGGGCTTTGCCTGAAAGGAGGGTGATATTCTCGACATTTTCAACACCCAGTCGAGCATCGTCTGCCATCTCGGCAATCAATCGATCTTTTCTCGTTTTGATCTGATCAAAGCGTATTTCGGGAGTCGAACCAGGATAGATACCTACTTCAGCAGATTTTTTAAGGAGACCGATGATCTCTGAAGAACGGAGATAGGCCTTGGTCGGCATACACCCTTTTAAGATACAGAGCCCGCCAAACGGGCCGGCCTCAATAAGAGCGACCGAAGCCCCTTCTTTGGCCGCGACCTTGGCGCCGTACCGCCCTGCGCTGCCTGCACCAATGACCATGACATCAAATGAGTTTTTCACGAGGGCATCATAAAGCGGTACGGGTATTTTAGAAAACCGCTTCCAAATAGACGTTTTTCACGCTTTTTATCAAGATTCAAAGGCGGTCCTTTTCAGGTGTTTTTGCACGAACGACCAAGGCATGAATTTCTCCTTGCATCTCCTCTTTCAAGACATCGAATACGAGTCTGTTCCTATTCAGAAGAGAGACACCTTCAAACTTTTCAGAAACAACACTGACAATGAAATGTCCTCCACCTGAAGCCGCGCCTGCATGTCCGGCATGTTTCCAGCTTTCATCAATCACATCCACAAATGTTGCAGAAAGAATGTCTTTCATCTTCCGTTCAATCTTCTCTTTTACCAATTGTGTTGTTTCCCCCATTCTGTTTTTCCTCCTGTTAAATCAGTTCTGATCAAATAGCCGATCTTTCTCCGAAGTTGAACACGAATCCTTTTTTGAAATCAACTGCATGTATTGACAGTGATTATCATCTCGCCTAGAGTGACCTTCTATGAATGTTGTTTATTTTGATCTTGAAACAAAAAAAAGCGCCGCAGAAGTGGGTGGCTGGGGAAACAAGCGGAAGATGGGAGTTTCCTTCGGCGTCACCTACTCGACGAAAGAGCAACGCTTTCAGGGGTTTGAGGAGGAAGACATGCCGCTCTTGATCAATACCCTGAAGGCGGCAGATCTTGTTGTCGGCTACAACATCATCGGTTTTGATTATCCGGTTTTGACGGCCTATAGTGATTTTGATTTCTCGACACTGCCAACCTGTGACCTGATGGTCGATCTTCAGTCAATAATTGGTTTTCGCCCGAAACTTGACAACATTGCCTTAGCCACAGTGAAAATCGGCAAGTCTGCCGATGGTTTGATGGCTCTCCGCTGGTTTCAAGAGGGGGAATTCGCAAAAATTGCGCTTTACTGCAAAGAGGATGTTCGAGTGACCAGAGATGTCCATATTTTCGGCTGTCAAAACAAGTTTGTCTATTACACCGACAAGGCGAAACAGCGGCTGAAAGCCCGGGTCAACTGGGCGTGACGGCTTTTTTTACTTATTATTTAGCGCTGTGTTATATTCCAAATTCGTGTCACTTCTCCCTTTTTTAAAAACCAAACCAAAAAATTGAAAAAATGATTCCCTACCCGAAGATTGATCCTGTTTTTATTCGAATCGGCCCGCTGGCTTTTCGCTGGTATGGTTTGATGTATGCGCTTTCTTTTATGTCTGCGATCTTCCTTATTCGCAGATTTTCTCTTAAAAAAGGGTTGGAAATTACACAGGACCAAATATCCGATTTGTTGCTCTATGCAGCGCTTGGCGTAATTTTCGGCGGGCGGATCGGGTATGTCGTGGCCTACAATCCCAGTTATTTTTTCAACAATCTTTCCAAGATATTTGCGGTTTGGGAAGGCGGCATGTCGTTTCATGGCGGGATGCTCGGGGCCATACTCGGTGGCGCTATCTATTGCCGAAAAAACCGGTTTTCATTCTATGAAGTGGCCGATGTGGCGATGATGAGCGTCCCCGTGGGGCTGGGCCTGGGCCGAATTGGAAATTTTATTAACGGGGAGCTCTATGGCAGGGAAACCACAGTTTCATGGTGCATGGTTTTCCCTCAGGGAGGCGATGTTTGTCGGCATCCCTCACAGCTCTATCAGGCAGGTCTTGAAGGCCTTGCACTCTTCCTGGTTTTATGGCTTCTCTCCAATCGAAATCCGGCACGCGGCGTTGTCTTTTGGTCTTTAATCGCCTGTTATGGATTCTTTCGATTTATTGTCGAATTTGTGCGCGAACCGGATGCCCATCTGGGATTGATTTTCGGTCCGCTCTCCATGGGGCAGCTACTCAGTTTCCCCATGCTGCTCATTGGTTTGATGATGATCTGGTACCAACAATCGATCGCAAACAAACAAACAGCGTTTTGATATTACCAAACGTACTCCCTCAGTAAGTCACTTTCACAAGATAGAGCCCCTGCGGCGGCGCTGTGGGACCGGCCATCCTTCGATCTCTTGCCGACAGGATATCGGGTATTTCATTTTGGTATCTTCTTCCCATCCCGATATCGACCAGAAATCCAACAATGTTTCGAACCATGTACTTCAGAAATCGCGACCCTGCTACGGTGATGACAATCTCCATGGCTTCTTTTGTAATTTGGATTTCTTTCAGATTAATCATCTTCGTTTTTGATTCGCCATCGACAGCACCAAAAGATGTGAAATCGTGATCTCCAATGAAATGTCTGGCTGCCCTCCGCATTTCTTCCAGATTGAGGGAATAGCGCACATGCCATGATCGATGACGATCCAGTGGCGTTCGAATTGAGGCCGTATGAATGACGTATCGATACTGCTTCTCTTTGGCTGAAAATCGCGCATGGAAGGATGGCTCAGCGACCTTGGCCGAGGCGATGGCGATATCCTGGGACAGAAATGCATTCAATCCCCTGACCCAGTTTTTTTCGGGGAACAGGCGGTCTGATTTGAAATGTGCCACTTGGGCAAGGGCATGGACGCCGGCATCGGTTCGACCGGCCCCATAGAGAAGAACCGATTGCCCGGTCAGTCGAAACAGCGCTTCTTCGACTTTTCCCTGGATGGTTTTCAGGCCGGGTTGCTTTTGCCAGCCATGGTAGTCCGTTCCATCATAGGCCAGCGTTAACTTTATGACAGCGGCGGGGTTATCCTGCACTGAGAGAATTGATATATGCTTTTACGCCTTTGTAGAGAGACTCCGCCGCTTTTTGGCGATAGCGCTTACTGCGAAGTCGTTTTTCCTCCATTCGATTACTCAGGAAGGAAATCTCTGCAAGGATTGCAGGCATTTCTGTGTGGGACAGGACAAAAAACGGGGCTTTTTTGACACCTAAAGCAGTTGTCGGGTATTTGGAAATCAGATTTTCAACGATTGCCCCATTGGTGAAGTGGGCAAGCTCCAGCGAGGCATTTTGGGTGAATTCACGTTCCAGATCATTCAGGATCATTTTTTGAAAATCAATGGCCGCTCCATGGGAGGTTGCATTTTCACGGGCAGCCGTCGCCAAGGCCCGTTTGCTCGATGCACGCCCCAGAAGATAGACTTCAATTCCCTTTAATCTGCGTGACCGACTTGAGTTGACATGAACCGAAATAAAAAGATCCGCCCCGCTGCTATTGGCAATCCGGGTTCTTTCTTTGAGTGAAATAAAGACGTCTTCGTCCCGAGTCATGATGACCTTTTTCTTTAGTTTTTTTTCGATCAGCTTCTTAAGGCGCATGGAAACATCCAGAACGATTTCTTTTTCATGCAAACCACTGCGGCCGGTGGCTCCGGGATCTTTGCCGCCGTGCCCCGGATCAATCACAATCGTATGTATTTCAAAGGGTGGTGGAGGCGATGCTGCGGGTGGTAAGAGATCGATCACGATGCGATCCGGTTCTTTCAAAACAAGCGTCTTGTGCTCCCCAAGATGCTTGTAATTCAGTGAAACATCAACTGTTTCTTTATTACGCTGTGTGATTTTGATTTTCTTAAGAAGGTCTCCCTCGATTTTTTGGATGAGATCCTTTTTTAAGTGCTTTCCCAATTTCGCTTTTGCGAGTTGAATAACCACTGTTTGGGACGGTCTGCGCCGTGCGATCTCATAGGAAACAGACTGGCTGAGATCGACGACAACCCGCATCCCTCCCTGACGATTCGAGTAGCGGATGTTTTTAACCACCGTGAGGGGTGTTGATTGCTTTTTATTCTCAGCATGTGCGATAGATGGTGCTTTCTGCGAATCGAAGCTCGGAATGCCGATTAAAAAAAAGAGGATGAAAATAAGAGGTGAGAAAATATAAAGATGCTGCCTAGAATCGTTCATAATTTAGCGGATAAAATAGATGGAAATCAAAATCTTGTCAAGGTGAATGATCCTGCCTGGGTGGCTTCAGATTGGGATAAGCACGCTCTTGCGCAGACGGAATGAACATGGATTTGAATAAGCAAATAACGCGGAGCGAAATCGCAATCGTCCTCGCCATGCATGGGACGCCTCCAAAAGATTTCCCTAAAAAAGAATTAAAGGAATTTTTCGAATTGCGTGCTGCACTCAAACACGAAACAAAACCAATTCATTCAATGAAAATCCAGTACGCGGCATTGGACTCAAAAATAAGGAAATGGCCCAGGACAGATAAAAATGATCCTTTTTTCCTGGGCTCACAAGCGCTCGGTCAAGACCTCGAGAAGGTTACAGGCTTCCAAGTCATTGTTGGTTTTAATGAATTTTGCGACCCGGGCCTCGAAGAAGCGATTCGGAAATCCCTCAAATCGGCTACGAAAAAGGTGATTGTCACAACACCCATGATGACGCGAGGCGGCCTGCATTCGGAGAAAGACATTCCCAGCGCAATTCAAAACGTCCAAAAAACCTGTCCTCAAACCTCAATTGTTTATGCCTGGCCCTTCGCTTCTCTGGAAGTGGCCACTTTTCTCAACAGACAAATAACGAAAACCCTACATGATGACTGAGTCATTATAATCCTTCGAGAAAATCCTGGTATTCCGGTGGGGTTTTATCAAGGCGGATCCCCATGCCTTGAACGGCTGGACTATCCCGACTAGGAGGGAGATCTTTCACCCAAACAACAATCCCGCTTGTTGTGACTTTCTGGTCATCCTGCAAGTAAATTTCTAATTGAAGCGCTGTCTGAATGGGAAAAAGAGTCGCTGAATTAATATACATTCCAGACAAAGAGAGATCGTCTGCCAGTCCCGCATGATCAAGACCTTCCGGACCAAAACGGATAAACAGTTCTTTACAAATGCGCTTTTCCTCTCTTTTTTCTCCCATTCTAAAGTCCTCCGTTGCGTCATGATGAATTCAAAAAAGTCTGGAATCCATATGGTAAGCGCCAAATCTTGAAGCTATTTTACCTGTCGATATAATGAATTGCAACACGAAGCCATCGGTAAAACGCTGTGTTTTCTCAACAAACATGACATCAACGAACGCTAAAATAAGATAACTCGGCGAAGCAGCCGGACACTATTTTCCAATGCAGAACTGATTAAAGATGCGGTCAAGCAGGTCTTCAGATGTTACGCCATTTGTGATCTCATCCAGCGCATCGCATGCTTCCCGAAGGTCTACCGCTGAAAATTCACGGGGAAGCTTTTGAGCGAAAGAATCGAGTGCATGTTCAAGCCCTTTTTCAGCGGCCTCCAATGCATTGCGATGCCTTAATAGGGCGATCTGGGGTGGTTCTTTTTCGGAAGCGCCAAAGAGGCATTTCTTTATTTCGTGAATAAGAACCGGAAATCCTCCGCCTGTTTTTGCAGATAGATAAATATATGCCGCGTTATTGTTCTCTTTCTTTATTTTTTCAATTTCTACTTGTTTCGGAAGATCGTTTTTGTTGACAATGACAATCTTTGGTTGCGTTCGCAGAAGCTTAAGAAGTCTCAGATCTTCCTCTTGAAGTGGAACACTTCCATCAATTACCCAAAGGACCAGGTCTGCGGCCTGCCTTGCTTTGTCTCCACGAAGAACCCCTTCTTTTTCGATGAGATGATTGGTTTCCCTGTAGCCGGCCGTATCAACCAATGTGATTGAAAGACCTTCTAATGAAATTTCTTCTCTCAATAGGTCCCGCGTTGTTCCAGGAATCGATGTGACAATCGCCCGTTCATCCTGAAGAAAACAATTGAAGAGGCTTGATTTTCCGACATTCGGACGCCCCACAATGACGACAGAAAATCCTTCACGAACTTTCCGGCCATTTTCATAATCGGCCAGTAATTCTTGAATACTGAGCAAAACAGCACGAATCAGAAGAACCATTTCATCTGTATCTTTTATCGGAATTTCTTCCTCGGAAAAGTCGATGGAGGCTTCAACATGCGCAATGATAGAAATGATCTGTTCTCGAAGTATTGAAATCTTGGCGGATAATTTCCCTTTTAACTGTCCTAAAGCCCATTCTTGATGAAGCTCGCTTCTGGCTGAAATAATCTCCATGACTGCTTCGGCCTGCGCTAAATCGATTCTCCCTGAAAGATAAGCACGGCGGGTAAATTCTCCCGGTGTCGCCAGTCTTGCACCTTGCGTCAGAAGCAGTGAAATAACTTTTTGGAGGAGAAAAACATTGCCGTGGCTTTGAATTTCAACCACGTCTTCCCCGGTATAAGTATTCGGAGATTTCATCACTAGAAAAAGGGCTTCATCAAGCACGGTCTTATCGGTGGGATCGACAAGGTCGCCAAAATGGATGGTGTGTGTTGAAAAAGAGGCCCAATCCCCTTTTCCAGAATAAAAAGAGGCGGCAATTGAAAAGGCATCTTTTCCACTGAGTCGGATCACGCCGATGCTGGCCGTACCAAGAGGGGTTGCAATGGCACAGATGGTGTCATCTTCGCCGAAACGGGCTCTCATTCTGCCAGATGTTTCATGCTTTAGATAACGGAGGGGTGTCTTTGTTGATGAGGTACTGCTGGCCGATCGTCAGGAGGTTGTTCACCAGCCAGTAAAGAACCAGACCCGAAGGGAAATCGAGAAAGAAATAGGTATAAATAACTGGTAGAAACTGCATTACTTTTGCTTGCGTCGAATCCATTGTTGTCGGTTGCATGTATTGTTGCAGAAACATTGTTCCACCCATCACAATCGGCAAGACGTAGTACGGATCCTTAGCCGAAAGATCGGTCACCCAAAGGAAGAAAGGGGCATGTCTCAAATCAATAATCGTATATAGAATATTATAAAGGGAGATAAAAACGGGTATTTGAATCAACATTGGAAAACATCCCCCAAGCGGATTGACTTTTTCTTTTTTGTAGATACCCATCAATTCCAGGTTCATTTTTTCCTTGTCTTTTGCCCACTTTTTACGAATCTCGGCAATCTTGGGTTGCAGAGCGGACATTTCCTTCATCGATTTCATGCTCTTTCGCGTAATGGGAAAGAAAATAACCTTGACCATGATGGTGACGAGAATAATGGCAACGCCATAATTGTGCGTAAATCCGTAAAAGAACCGGAGAAGATAAAAAATAGGCTTCGCGATGAGGCGGACCGGCAGCCAACTCCCACTGATAAACCACCCGAAATCAATGCTCTCATCCAGGTTGACGTTTAACGCAGACAGCCGGTCATACTCTTTCGGACCTGCATAGAGCGAAAATCGATGGACGCCGTTTGCATCATTTTTTCCGAGAAGAACCTCTGCTGATATTTTTTCTTCCCCTTTTTTTCGAAATGTGATCGGACCGAGAGAAACATTTTCTGATGGAATCAGCGCACTGATAAAGTACTTATCCTGCAACGCAAACCATTTCGCATTGCCTTCATGCACGACTTCATCAACTTCCATTTTTCCGGGCGTATCCCTTAATACCTCACTCCCAAGAAGGGTAATGCCACCACCATTTCGGCCTATTTGGAGCCCCCAATCGTGAATCCCGAAATTGGTGCCGAGGGAAAGCGTCAATGGCTGAACAACGCCATCTGTTTCAATCTTCAGATCCACACGATATTGATCATTGTAGAACCGTATTTCCTTACTGATTTTCCTTCCCTCCGGTCCATTAAAAACCATCTTAACCGTTCCTTGAGGGACATTTTCACTTAACTGAAGAGGGGTATCATCAAATGAATAGATATTTTTTCCCAAAGCAGGCTGATCTGATCCGCTCAAACTCAAGGGGTATTGCCTGATGTCTGGAGAAATCAGTTGGATTTCCTCTTCTTTTTCTTCTATTGTTTCCGTATATTTTTTGAGTTCCCATTGTTTAATCGTCCCGCCGATATTTGAAAGTGTGACGCGATACAAATCGGTTTCGATTACTTTGGTTATTTCTTCAAGTTCCCTATCCTCTTTACGAGAAGTTCTCGCATTTGTGGTATCGCCTGTTGCGTGCGTTTCGCCAGCTGATTTTCCGTTGAAAGTTTTTTCTTCCGCTTCAATGTCCTCAATAGGTGTCGACGGCGCCTCGGTTTTTTTTGAATTTTTCTCAGATTGATCTGTATTTACAGAGCTCGAAGTGACTGGCGGTGGCGGACCCGTTAACCAAGTAAGAACAAAAGGATATGTAAATATAATGATCAGGGATATAACAACGAAAGCGATGAGGCGTTTTTCCATATGATAAAGCGTTCCTTAATTGAGTGGGTGGTTTATTTCACAGGGTCATAACCACCCGAACAAAACGGATGGCAGCGAATCAAACGCTTGAAGGTCATGAATACCCCGACGATAGAACCATGGCGTTTCAAGGCCTGGATCGAATAGGATGAACAGCTCGGGGAAAAACGACAAACAGAAGGTAAAAAAGGGGAAATTGCCAACTGATAAAGACGAACTATCTTGATAAAGATGAAGGTCATTTCCTTCACCTTAAAATTGACGTATCTGAAAAGATTTGTTCCAACTCCCTTAAAATTTGCCAAAAGCCAGAATTTCTCATGTTTTTTCTCGGAAAAAGGATCAAATCATGTCCGGAGAACGATCCCGCAAGTCTTTGCAAAGAAGCCCGTAAGAGCCTTTTTGCGCGATTGCGTTCCACAGCCCTGCCAAATTTCTTTCGAATACGGATGCTGTATCTGATTTTTTCAGAACCATTGGGTCGTGCATACAGAATGCAACAATTTGTAATAACTTTACGTCCACCTGAAAAAACAGCTTCGGCGGTCTTTCTGTCCGTTATTTTTTCAATAAGCGGCCTAGACGGTAAGGCGTTTTCTTCCTTTGGCCCTTCGCCGATTAATGACCCTTCTTCCATTTGCAGACGACATTCTTTTGCGAAAACCATGCGTACGCTTTCTTTTAATGTTGCTGGGCTGAAATGTAATTGACATTGTCCCCTCTCTAGAAATTAAGTAATCGAGCATCCTCCTAAATTTTTACGCACATGTCAAGCAACGCAAGCGGATGAACTCAAAAACAATGAGATTGTGATTCACTTCTCAAATATGATAATAACTCAACAAAAAGATGCCTGAGCAATCCTCTTTTTTCTGCGATTTTACATGGAGACAAACCGACAATGACCAGACAAAATGCGAGTCGCAACATCACCTTTCGACTTCGATTTCCTAACAAAATTGGAATGCTTGGAGAAATCACCTCCGCCATCGGTGACACCGGAGGAGACATAGAGGCCATTGACATTGTACAAGCCTATTCAGGGATGGTCCTAAGAGATATTACAGTCAAGACAAGAAATGAAAAACATGTCAGAGAAATAGAAAATACGCTCAGTAAAATCCTTGAAGTCGAGCTTATCCATTCCTCAGACCGCACGTTTCTTCTTCATCTCGGCGGGAAAATATCCATCAAGTGTAGAATCCCCCTGAAAACACGGGATGATCTTTCCCGCGTCTACACGCCCGGTGTTGCACGTGTGTGCATGGCAATTCATGAAGATCTTAGCAAGGTATTTTCTCTCACCATAAAGAAGAATGCGGTTTTAATTGTCACGGATGGCTCCGCCGTGCTTGGACTCGGCAACATCGGCCCCGAAGCGGCGCTTCCGGTGATGGAAGGAAAAGCGATGCTTTTTAAGGAATTTGGCGGCATCGACGCTTACCCGATTTGTTTGAAGACACAGGACACCCAGGAAATTATACAAACGATTGAGCATATTTCGACGGGGTTTGGCGGCATTAATTTAGAGGACATCTCCTCGCACAGATGTTTCGAAATTGAAGATACATTAAAAAAACGGCTCGCTGTCCCTGTTTTCCATGATGATCAACATGGCACCGCCATTGTCGTTCTGGCGGCGCTGATCAACGCAGCCAAAGTGATTGGAAAAAAAATGTCAGAAATGAACGTCGCCATCAACGGCGTGGGCGCGGCCGGTATCTCCATCGCAAAGATCCTGCTTGCCGCAGGGGTGCATGAGGTCATCGGCTGCGATCGGGAAGGCATCATTTTTGAGGGAAGAACAACAAGGATGAATTTCGTTAAAGAACAGTTTTCAAAAATAACAAATCGGAATTTTAAACAAGGAACATTGGAAGATGCATTGATCGGTGCCGATCTCTTTGTGGGTGTTTCAAGTCCAGGCGTGTTGACCGCAAAAATGATACAAAAAATGGCCGAACACCCCATTGTATTCGCCTTGGCCAATCCAACCCCTGAAATCATGCCCGAAGAAGCAACGGGGATCGTTCGGATCATGGCAACGGGTCGCTCTGATTATCCGAACCAGATCAATAACGTCCTTGCTTTTCCCGGTATTTTTCGAGGCGCCCTCGATGTTCGGGCCTCCCAAATCAACACCGAAATGAACCTGGCCGCCGCACATGCCATTGCCTCCGTGATTGACGAAAACGATCTCTCAGAAGATTACATCGTTCCGGCTGTATTTAATCAGAAAGTCGCCAAAGTCGTTGCACAAAATGTTTCCA
>JBHHWW010000026.1:0-16855 GCA_046756725.1 Nitrospiria bacterium
CATTTTTTAAAACGAATGCATTGCCTTCCCTTGGTTCTGCCACGAACAGTCCGTTTCTGCCACATGCCACTCAAAAACATCCGACTGAGGAGCGACTCCTACTCGATGGCAGTTGTTTGCATTGTCATGCGGATAAAACGAATTTAGATCGAGATATTTCCAAGGCGGAATGCCAGGAATGTCATGGAGAGCCGTCTCTTCCTAATGTGCCTGTTCAAATTTCAGATATTGGGGAGCAAGAAATTATTTTACAAAAGATGATTGAAATTCCTGCAGGTCGTTTCATCATGGGGAGTCCTGGTCGTCCGGCATCTGAAGGTCGAGGAAATGCCGATGAAGGACCGCCGCATGAGGTTTTTGTCGAGACGTTCTATCTGGATCTTTATGAAACGACAAATGCCCATTATCAGGAATATATTAATGCGACAGATGCACGTGCCCCGCTTCTCTTTCGAAATGGGACTTATCCCCCTGCCATTGCAAATCACCCGGTCGTTTATGTGAGTTGGTTTGATGCAGACGCCTTTTGTGCCTGGCGTGGAAAACGACTTGCAACGGAGTCCGAATGGGAAAAAGCCGCAAGGGGAGATGATCAGCGCCACTTCCCATGGGGAACGCAGTTTGATGCTAAACGTGCGAATACCCCGCAATATTCTCTATCAAAAGGAGTTTCTGTGTCCAAAGGCGGTACAATGCCTGTTGGCAGTTTTGAGAATGGCAAGAGTCCCTATGGTCTTTATGATATGGCTGGCAATGTTTATGAGTGGGTGAGCAACTGGTATATGCCCTATCCTGGCAACCAAGTCCCGAATGTTCATTATGGACGAAGGAACAAGGTATTGAGAGGTGGTTCTTGGTATGACTGTATGTCGTATGGTTGCGGTCTTTCTTCTCCTGTTTACAATCGGAGTCGATTTACCCCTGAGATTAAAAATAAAGGTTTTGGATTTCGGTGTGCCAGTGACCACCTGATTTCCGACAAACATCAGGAAGCTTTTCTTCAATAATGCGGGTTCCTTAGAATGGTTGTTCTGTTTACATAGGAGGCTTGAGCGAATGAGAGCAAAAAGAACACTTCAATCCCTTATGATTTTTGCATTTGTCATGGTTTTTCTCTTAGGGGGCTGTGTGACGAGGGCCAGGTTTGAGACGCAGGTAGCTGAAAGCCAGTCTCTTGCGCGGCAACTCGACAAAGAAGCGCAAAAGCGCAGACGCCTGGAGGAAGAAGTCGCTTCTCTAAAAAATAAATTGGCCGCCTTGAGGGGAAAACTTGCCTCTCTTGAAAGGGATCTCGCCCTTGCCAGGAATAAAGCGGGTCAGTCGGATGAATTAAGTACTGAATTGGCCCGGTTGAAGCGTTCTTACGAAGATGAACTAAAACAGGTAAAGGTTCAGCTAGCTGATCGTGAAGCCAGGCTTTCTGAGTTGAAAACCCGTCTGGAAAATCAAAACAGGGAACACGAAAAGCGCCAGGCGCTTCTGGACAGTCGAGACAGGGAACGAACAGAGCATCTGGCGCTTTTGGATCGTAAAGACAAAGAGATCAGCGAGCTTCGTGAAGCGCTTCACTTGACGAAGGAAGACCTTGAAAGATTACGACGAGAATTTTTGGAGGCTTCGGAAGCACATAAAAAACTGGTTTCTCATTTAAAGAAAGAAGTCAATGATGGCAGCGTGACGATCTCCAAACTAAAAAAAGGGCGCCTTTCAGTAAAAATTGCTGATAAGGTCCTTTTTCCTTCTGGAAGTGATCAGATCACAGAAGAAGGGAAGGAAGTCTTAAAAAAGGTGAGCGCTGCGTTGATCAATGTGACAGAGAACAATATTCGGATTGAAGGACATGCCGATAATGTTCCCATTGGTCCCTCGATTATTAATCGCTTCCCGACGAACTGGGAACTTTCTTCTTCCCGTGCGACGCAAGTTGTCCGATTCCTTGTCAGCCAGTCTGTTCCGGCAGAAAGTCTCATTGCGACAGGCTATTCAATGCACCATCCGGTTGCATCCAATGATACAGCTGAGGGTCGGCAGAAAAACAGAAGAATTGAAATTGTTCTTCTCCCGAAAGAGGATGTAGGGCACGCGAATTCAGAGAAATAACCTGTGTCTACCTGTTGTCTGAGGAAAGATTGAGGAGACTTAAGAAATAGAAGGTTTACTTTCTTCTTCAGAAAGTTGCTCGTACCGTATCTGCATTTCTCTTTTTGCGATGTAGTGAAAAAGGTCTTCCTGGTCCGTGGTTTTTATGTGGATAAACGCAACGGCTATTTCGAACCGCGCTGAGGTTTCTTCTTTTAGTTCTTTCTCTCTGGATCGCGTCACTCTTCCTTCAAGAAGTAGCTCCTTAAAGGGGAGAATGGGGAGTATGAACTTAAACTGAAGGACGGTTCCAGGTTGTTCCATGTGGGCTGTTGAAAAACGCATGCCTGTTGCACTCAAATCGACCATGACGGCTTCATTTTTGAACAGGCTCTCGCCATTTTTCTGAATCAAGGTTTTGATCAGGTAGTTCATTTTCCAGTCCAGCCAAAGGAGTAGTTCAATTGTATGGTTCTCCTCCCGATCTCCCCTTGCATGTAATTTTTCAGTAATGTGTTGGGTTTCAATGGCGGAAATGTGATCAAAGCGGTCACGAATAATCTCCCTTGAAGTCCCTGGAGAAATGACGCGAAACACAATCGGACAATCCGTGCTGACTCTTACAAAACCTCTTCTTTCTTTTTCCATGCTAAGCGATGCTCCCAACAGTCGTCGTCCACCTATTTAAGAATAGACTGGGTGTTCCTTGTTAGATGGATTTCGGATGGTTAGCTGTTGCGATTCAGTGGTTGAAATTCTATTCCGTCCTGCCCTTTTTGCACGGTAAAGCGCTTGGTCTGCCGCATGAAAAACCGCTTTTGGAGATTTAATTGTGGGTGCTGGATATTCTGCCAACCCCATACTCACGGTCATACGAATGGGCTCTCCGTCCTCATGAAAAAGTGCCGTCTCAACTTGTTTTTTTATTCTCCTGGCAACAATCAGGGTATTTTGAAGGCTTGTCCCGGGGAGGATGACCACGAATTCTTCCCCTCCATATCTAAAAAGAATATCAACGCTTCGTATATTTTCCTTAAAAATACAGGCCATCTCCCGGAGAATCTGGTCTCCAACCAGATGACCATAGGTATCGTTCACCTTTTTAAAATGGTCCAGGTCAATCACCATCAGAGACATCGGACTTTCGTAGCGTTCGGCCCTGTTGGTTTCTCTGGACAGGATATCCGAAAAGGCGCGTCTATTTAATACGTTGGTTAAAGCATCTTTTACAGATCGGTCTTTTACTTGTTGATATGTTTCTGAATTCCGAATTGCAAGTGAGAGCGGAACTGAAATCATCGAGAGCATTTTTGACTGGTGCGGGTCAAAATCAAATTTTTTCTTCAACCTGTTTTCGGGATTAGATCCGTTTTTCGGATGTGGAATGTCGTCTGGCATTCGGATGAGACGAAGGAGCCCGATTTTATTTTTTCCAACCTTCAGTGGGGCCAGTATCTCGGAACCGACAAATCGAATAATTGTGCCTGAGTCAGCACGGCTGACTTTGATAAAACGAATTCCATCTTGTTCTGTCTCTTCGGCCAGTTGATCAATCAGCTTTCCCCATTTGTTCCTGTCTGCCTCGACATGAACCTTATTCCCCTCTTTAAGATAGAGACAGGCAATATCAAAAGGGATGATGTCTTTTAGGCAACTCATAAGAGATTGAACCACTTGATCAATGTGGAGAGATTCTGTCAATTTCTGGTGTAGCTGATAGAGTTTGCTGAGATCCTCATTCCATTTCTGAAGGCGAGCTTTCTCTTCTAGGAGGTTTTTATTTGAGACTGCCAATCGGTTTGAAAGGTCTAATATATTGAGCAGGTTTTCACGGTTTTTAAGACCTTTCCGGATGGCCTTTTCCAGACGACTAAAAGGAAATGGGATGCTGAGGTAATCAAATATGCCTGCCCGCAGGAGGGCGCTTATGCGGTTTACGTCCAGATGATTACCCATTAAAAGAATGCAGGCAGTGGATTCATTGCGTTGGAGCTGTTTTAGAAACCTGAATATCTTAAAATACGAAAAGCTTGTGTCGATCAGGATTAAATCAACTTTTCCTTGGGTAGCGAGGTCAAGATTGAGAGAATGACTCAATTGGAACGGGTCCTCTCGGTTTTCCAGAAAATGGGTGAGTTCTTGATGTTGGGATGGATCCTTGCTTAAAAAGATAATATTAGATCTCTTTATCAATCTGGACCTCAATGCGTTCTTATCTGGAGGTAACCAATACCTGTCTTGTGCGAATCAAGTTGAAGCATTTTTTAGTCGTTCATTCTCCTAAATGCAACTGATATGCCTACAAGAAATGTATTTTATGATTGAGGCTGTTTAAATTGTTTGAGCATGTAGATGCGGTTGTTGTCCTGGTTTTTTTTATAAAATGACTGGAAGGTGTCTTTGTTTATCCGAGTGAGTGTCTTTTTCAGAGACGTATCGTCATAAATATGACGATAAAGTATGACTCTTTTGGCAGTATTTGAAAAGGGTTCCTTATTTTTTCCTGGGGATAGATGGTTTGTTTTTCTTAAATTGATCGTGCTGACTTGAATCGTTTCCTGTGTCGGTTATTCCGTCTGTTTCTTGATCTGGAATTTTTTGAATGAGGTGCTTGTAAGTTCTTAATACGCTGTTAATTTTTGAAACAGTCAAGTTCATCATGTCCCTATATTAAAATAAAGTCAGTTACTTCTTTATCGGAAATTTTTCGTAAAACTTTAGTCGGGCAACCCTTTTTCAAAAGTCTCAGGAAGTGTCTGGAGGTCTGAATTCATCTTGACAAAATTTTCTCTATATGATGATATAGCCCCGCAAATTTGACTTACTCTATTTCTGAGGACAATGGCGTCTTCTCCCAGTTTTTTAGGGAAGACGCTATTTTTTTAAACTCACTTCCCATCGATAAAGAACGAACAGGCAACGAAACATGAACAAAATCCGACTTGCATTGGCCCAAATGAACAGTACCGTGGGTGATCTTGAAGGAAATGCGCAGAAAATTTTCTATACAGTTGAAATGGCTAAACGGAACGATGTTGACCTCATTGCTTTTCCAGAAATGGCGATTAGCGGGTATCCTCCGGAAGACCTTCTTTTGAAACCTCATTTCGTAGAGGATAACCTGGAGATCTTAAATCGAGTGGTTGAGATGACAGATGGAATCACTGTTGTGATCGGATTTATTGATTCCAGAGAAGGTCTCTACAATGCGGCGGCAGTAATCCAAAATCGTCAAATGATTCAGATTTATCACAAATGGCATCTTCCTAATTATGGGGTTTTTGATGAAAACAGATATTTTAGACACGGGAAGAGTGCGCCTGTTTTTAAACTGAAAGGCATGGCCCTCGGCATTAATATTTGTGAGGACATTTGGTACAAGGATGGACCTGCTGCCCTTCAGACACGCAGAGAAGGCGCGAAAATCATTGTAAACATCAATGCGTCTCCTTACCATCTGGATAAAGGCGATACCCGTGAAGAGATGTTGGCAAAGCGTGCGAAACAAACACGGGCCTTCATTGCCTATGTGAACATGGTTGGAGGTCAGGACGAACTTGTTTTTGATGGAGGGGGTCTTGTTTTTAGCGAACAGGGAGAGTTGATTGCCAGAGGAGAGGCGTTTAAAGAAAATTTGATGATTGTCGATCTTCCACTTAATCCGCCCCGGTCTACAGAACTCAAATCCCAAGACAACAAAAAGAAGAACAGAATATTTTTGCCGGTTATCGTAAAAAGAAAACCTCAGGATGAGGAAATATATCAGGCCCTGGTTCTTGGGCTTTCAGATTATGTTCAAAAAAACAGGTTTGGGAAGGTGGTTGTGGGGCTTTCCGGAGGGATCGATTCCGCGTTGACGGCGATCATTGCAGTGGATGGTTTGGGCAAAGACATGGTGGTCGGCGTTTTTATGCCTTCCCGGTACACGTCTGACGAAAGTCGGGAAGATGCTGAAATGCTTGCCCGAAATTTAGGGATACGCCTGCTGACCTTCTCGATTGAATCGCCTTTTCAATCCTACCTGTCGCTGCTCTCAAAATCATTTGAAGACTTGGAAGCCGATATTACAGAAGAGAACCTACAAGCCAGGATACGCGGGAATCTCATGATGGCCCTTTCAAATAAATTCGGCTGGCTTGTCCTGACCACTGGAAATAAGAGTGAAATGAGCGTTGGTTATGCGACGCTTTACGGCGACATGGCAGGTGGGTTTTCAGTCATAAAAGACCTGTGGAAAACATCGGTTTACCGCTTGGCTAAAATGAGGAATAGCCAGGGGGATAAAGTGATTCCGGAACGAATTATCAGCCGTCCTCCCACGGCAGAACTTCGTGACAAGCAATGCGACCAGGACAGTCTCCCCCCCTATGAAATACTGGACCCGATCCTGCGGGCCTATGTTGAAGAAGATCGCAGTGCAGAAACGATTGTCGCAATGGGGTTTAAATCTGAAATTGTTGCAAAAGTAATTGCCCTGGTCGATAAATCGGAGTTTAAACGGAGGCAGGCCCCGCTCGGAATCAAAATAACATCCAAGGCATTGGGAAAAGATCGAAGAATGCCGATTACCAACCGCTATCGTCGTTCTTTCCCGGAAGGAAAACAGCACAACCTGAAGACAACAACCAACAAGAGGAGGGAGAAAATAGCATGACACCAAAAGAAGTTCTCGCATTTGCGAAAAAAAATAAGGTCGAGATGGTCGATTTTAAGTTCGTCGACTTTGTCGGGGGATGGCAGCATTTTGGCACGCCGATCAGTGAGTTTACTGAAGCGATCTTTGAAGAAGGATCCGGCTTTGATGGGTCGAGTATCCGGGGGTGGCAGGCGATTAATGACAGCGATATGCTGGCTGTTCCAGATCCAAATACGGCCATTATGGATCCGTTTACCAAAACACCGACTCTTTCAGTGGTTTGCGATATTAAAGATCCCATTTTGAACGAACGTTATCGGAGAGATCCGAGATATGTCGCCCAGAAAGCGGAAATCTATCTGAAAGCAACGGGGATCGGAGATACGTCCTACATCGGACCCGAGGCGGAGTTCTTCGTTTTTGATGAAGTGAGTTACGACCAAAATGCTCAATCCGGGTATTACTTTATCGATTCTGAAGAAGGCGCCTGGAATATGGGGAAAGAGGGGCCGAACCTTGGGCATAAACCCCGTCACAAGGAGGGATATTTCCCTTGTCCCCCGGTGGACAGCCAGGAAGACCTTCGGACTGAAATTGTATTGGAGATGCAGAAGGCCGGCATTATTGTCGAGAAACAGCACCATGAAGTGGCGACTGCAGGGCAGGCGGAAATCGATATGCGTTTCTGTTCATTGGTCAAGATGGCGGACCAGTTGTTGCTCTACAAATACATTACAAAAAATGTGGTGAAGCGCCACGGAAAGACAGCGACATTTATGCCGAAACCGGTTTTTGGAGACAACGGGTCCGGAATGCATACGCATCAGTCCATCTGGAAAGACGGAAAGCCGCTCTTTGCGGGAGATGAATATGCAGGGGTCAGCCAGACATGTCTCTACTATATTGGTGGGATTCTGAAACATGCACATGCAATTGCCGCGTTTACCAATCCGACAACCAATTCATACAAACGCTTAACCCCTGGTTTTGAGGCCCCTGTCAATCTGGCCTATTCCAGCCGAAACCGATCTGCATCTATTCGGATACCAATGTATTCCAGCAATCCAAAAGCGAAGCGGATCGAAGTTCGCTTCCCCGATCCGACTTGTAATCCGTATTTTGCTTTCAGTGTGATGTTGATGGCCGGTCTTGACGGGATTCAGAATAAAATTGATCCCGGCGAAGCAATGGAAAAAAACCTTTATGAGTTGGAAGCAGAGGAAGCGTCAGATCTTCAGATGATGCCGGCAAGCCTTGAAGAAGCGCTCAGTGGTCTTGAGGCTGACCACGAGTTCCTTTTGAAGGGGGATGTTTTTTCAGAAGATATCATTGAAAACTGGATCGACTACAAGCGAACAAACGAGGTAGATGCTATCCGTGTCCGACCGCATCCGCATGAGTTTTTTCTCTACTACGACATCTAGGAACCAGCGGGTTATGACAAAAAAGGGGCTTCGCGAAATCGCGAAGCCCCTTTTTTGTGCTGATATTTTCTTTAGCCATGTTGCGGTGTAACAATTCAGGTTGGTGAATCGAATGCCTTATGTCGCCCACTGGTGGTTCTTGAATTCCAAAACCCGAACAACGGATTTGCCATCCTCTGTTGAGATGACGCGACGAAGGCCTGGAAGGTACTGCCCGTCCATTTCAAACGGGCGATCTGTAAAACTATCCGTATCCGTCAGTTTTCCATCGGGGGAGAAATAGAAGACGACATATTGGGTAGTGAGTGATTTGTCGTCTTTCGTGGTCATCGCTTCTTCGATGTTGATGTTGAAGGCCATTCGACCCATGCTTCGAGAAATCTGCTGAATGCGACCGTCCTGAATACGGTAACGAGACTTCATCCCGTCACCATGAATGAGGATCTCTCTCCCTAAAGGATGCTGATCTTTCTCCCCGAATGTCACAGGATATCTTCCATCGGCATCTTCAAATGTTCGCCAAGCGCGATGTGCCGTGATCATACCGACTTCATTTTCAATCCATTTTTTCAGGTCCTCTTTTCCATCAGGGAGTTCCATCGTAATGGTCATCTCTTTTCTGGATTTGAGTCGGACTCCTCCCTTATAGACGGTTCCATTGTCGTTACAGCAGAGATCTGCGGTGAAACCGGGAAAGTCTTTTTTCCATCGGGAGGTCTGTTCAAAAGCGCTCCGGAGGAGGGCTTTCGCTTCTGGATCATCTTTTATATCTGTTTTTTCTTCCTTCCGCTCATAAAGTGCCAAGTTGATTCTCCTTCATTTAAGTGTTGTTTATTGCTGGCTTGAATCGTCCTTCTTTGATATCGAGATCGGCTTGATGGTACCGTCTTGGGTCACCCAAGTCGTTCCAGTACCCGTTCATCTTATAGCCATAGAAGGGCGCTTTGCAACGAAGCATCTCAAGATAGGCGTCAATGATGGAAACATTTTTTTCAGAAGGAATGTAATCCAGAACTCGCGGCTCCATGATATGAACACCCGTAAACATCAACTGCTGGTTTTGTTTTTCTCGAAAAGTTCCCTGTGACAGAATTGATTGAATCTGATCATTTTTGTCGGTTGAGATCTGACTGAAGGACGCACCCGGTTCCGGTGCCCTTAAAACAAGTGTCGCGAATCCTTGTTTCGCACGATGAAATGCAAGTGCTTGGTCGAGGTTTAGATCAATCAGGATGTCGGCGTTGATGACAAAAAATGTTTCTCCATTTGTCTGCCTAGCCATTTTTTTGATGCCGCCCCCAGTTCCCAGAATCACAGCCTCTTCGGAGTAAGAAAAATTCATACCGAGATCAGACCCATCTCCAAGGGTTTTCCTGATTTTATCTCCAAGGTAGTGCGAGTTGATCATGACATCGGTGATTCCGTATTTTTTAAGCAGCAGGAGGTTGTAATGAATCATCGGGAATCCTCCCACGGGAAGGAGAGGTTTTGGAAGATTTCTGGTCAAGGAACCGAGACGCGTTCCGAAACCGGCTGCCAGGACAAATCCCTTCATCTTGCCTGCAAGGCACCCAGGTCTTCAAGAAGCTGTAAAAGCGGTTTCAGGGAAGGATACTTCAGGAGGGTCTGTTTCGCTTTTTCGAGGGTGGGGAGGACAAATGGCAGGAGATGGTCTTTGTTTTTGACTTGATCTATGTAGATAAATCGCCCTGCCGCCTTCAGATTCCGTTGGAGGCTGATCAGATCAAAAGAAGCGACGAAAGGAATCTCATCAAATTTTTTTCCAGAACGTTTTTCCCACATCGTCAGATAATACTCCAAAAGACGAGAGATTAGTTCTTCCGGGAGATCCACGTAGGAATCTCGCAGGAGCGATGCAAGGTCATAATGTGGCGGCCCCATCAGGGCATCCTGAAAATCGATAACGCGAATGGTTTCAGCCCCTGAATCAGATGTTGTGATCATTAAATTCCGGCTGTGATAATCACGGTGGCAGAAAAGACGGGGAAGTGCTGCCAGTTGTGAGGCGATTTCAGAGAAGACAGTCCGAAGCTGTTTTTTCTTATCTTCCTGGAGCGTTATTTTAAGCCTTCGTTCGATGCCGTATTCAATAAAGTGATCAAACTCCCATAGAAAGAGCGATTCATCAAATTGGCGAATGTGGGCAAATGAAGGTTCTCTATGGACGGGCGTGGCTTCCAGTTGTATCGTGATCAGCGTGTCGATTGCTTTTTTATACATTTTTAACAAAAATTTTGGATTGTGAAGGTACGGGGCGATTTGATCAAACAAAGTAAGATTTCCGAGGTCTTCCAGCAGGAGCCAACCGCGTTTTTCATCATAAAAAAAGAGTTTTGGAACCGCAATACAACATCTGGAAAGATGCTTCTGTAGATTGATAAAAGGAAGTTCTGAAAGATGGCATGATGATTCGCTGCCAATTTCCTCTGGTGACTTGAACTGTTCCGGGTCTGACAAGACCATGAGCATCAGCGAATGCGTCGTTGAATCCGTTTTGTAGGAAAGGCGGCAATAGCGCCGATTGGAGGCATCTCCCGGTAAAGGGATCATATCAAGCGCCCTGACCGGGGTTTTGGATAATATTGTCAAAATGTCAATGAGCGGTTTTTTTTCGATCAACGGGTATATTCCCTTTAAAAAATGTCGATTCTGTCATGAATTTAACTTTCCTGCAAGCCATGTTATGGCGACGTTATGTCTTGAAAATGGGTGATAATTTGCAATATCATAAGACGCCTATTCCGTCTTACCTCATGAACCTTCAGAAAGAATGTGATGACATCTTCCAGTATATTAATCGTAGAAGCTGACACGAGCTTTGCTGAATGGTTGCAGTTAAGTTTGAAAAATCTTGGTTATGTCGTTTCTGGCGTCGTTGGCTCCTTTGAAGAAGCGTTGCATTTTGTAGAGGAGGATTGTCCAGACCTGGTCTTGGTAAATGTTATTTTGAATGGCTCGATTGACGGCATTGAAACGGCCCGCCAGATTATTTCACTTTTTCATCTTCCCGTTGTTTATCTGATGTCTTATGCCGACGATGAGACCATGAACAGGGCGAAGTTGACGGAGCCAAGCGGCTTTCTTGTCATCCCGGTGCATGAGCGAGAATTACGAACGACCATTGAAATGGCGCTCTACAAGCACCACGCAGAAAAAGAGCTGGCCAGGAGTGAGGCCAAGTTCCAGAAAATATTTAATCAGTCAAATGATGCGATTTGTGTGATCGACCCTGTGCAGGACGAAATCCTGGAGGTCAATCCCAAGTCCTGCATGATGTTGGGATATACAGAAAAGGAGTTATTGAAGAAAGCTGTTTCAGAGATCTACACAGATCAAGCACCTGAACTGAATGCTTTTGTCCAAGTGGTCCTCCAAAAAGGAGAAGGGTGGACGGATCAACTCACCTGCCGGAATAAAGTGGGCCAGATGATTCCTCTGGAGGTTTCTGCTTCGGTGATTCATCTTCGTGGAAAAACCTGCATCCTTCAATTGAAACGGGACATCTCCGAGAGAAAAGCAGCCGAGACGATGCTGCGTGATTCTGAAGAGCAGTTTCGTGTCATCTTTGAACAATCAAGCGATTCAATCCTGCTGGTTGATCCGGTCGATGGGGGCATTGTTGCCTTCAACGTCAATGCACATGAATCCCTTGGATATTCGCGTGAAGATTTCTCCCGTTTGTCGATTTACGACATTGAGGCCGACGAACCGTCAGCAAAGATGCGGAAATGTCTTCAGCAAGTCGTTTCGGAAAATGGAGATAGCTGGAAAACAACGCATTGCACTAAGGATGGCCAAGTGCGCGATGTTCGTATTTCTGCAAGGCCGATTTCGATTCGGGGAAAAGAATTTCTCTTGTCAGTGCTGCATGACGTGACAGAAAAAACACAGGCAGAGCGCTTTTACCGGATTACCAGCGCGATTTTAAATAATGCAACCGAGGGGATTATGGTTTCGGATCCCAATGGAAATATCCTCACCATCAATCAGGCGTTCACAAAGATTACAGGCTATTCATCAGATGAGGTGGTTGGAAAAAATGCCCGGATTCTTCAGTCCGGTCGACACACCAAGGGTTTTTATGAAGAAATGTGGCAGGCGATGACCGGCGTTGGCCACTGGCGGGGTGAAGTTTGGAATCGTAGAAAGAATGGCGAGGTTTATCCAGAATGGCTTTCTATTACCTCGGTCAAAGGTTCTGAGGAAGAAACAGTCCAATATATCGGACTGTTTAGTGATATTACAAAGCTGAAACAGGACGAAGAGAAACTTTACTTTCAAGCACATTATGACCCTTTAACCAAGTTGCCCAATCGGATGCTCATCTTGGAGAGGCTGTCGCAGGCGGTTAAACGGGCGCGGCGAGAGAAGAAAAGGGCGGCCCTTTTTTTTGTTGATCTTGATCGCTTCAAACATGTGAATGATTCTTTCGGTCATGTTGCAGGCGATGAAATTTTGAAAAAGGCAGCCCACCGGCTCCTTTCCTGCGTTCGTGAAACCGATACAATCGGCCGTTCCGGTGGGGATGAATTCATTGTCGTCTTGCCTGATATTGAAGGTCGAAAAGAAGCGTCCTTTGTGGCCAAAAAAATTATTGAAAAATTATCGCATCCGTTTCAACTTGAGGGGCAGGAAATTTTCCTCGGTGCCAGTGTCGGCATTGCGATTGTTCCGGATGACAGTGAAGAAGAGGACCTACTCTTAAAAAATGCCGATATGGCGATGTATAAGGCTAAGGCCTCCGGGCGCAGTACCTTTTGTTTCTTCAGCGATAAGATGGAAGAAATTGCCAAGGCACGCACCCGTCTGGAAGCCGATTTGAGGCGGGCCCTGGATAAAGGGGAAATGACGCTTTATTATCAACCGATTGTAGACCTTCACACGCTTAAGACATCTTCTCTCGAGGCCTTGGTCCGGTGGAATCATCCAGGAAGAGGACTGCTCCTTCCGGGGGAGTTTATCCCGCTTGCTGAAGAATCGGGTTTGATAAACCAGATTGGTGAATGGGTGCTTGTGACGGCGACTCGGCAAGTGGGTCGTTGGCAGGATCAATTCGGTTTTCAGGGGGCGATTTCTGTGAATATGTCCAGTCGTCAATTTATGTATGAAGATTTCTGTTCAACGATTATTCAGGCGCTCGATCAGAGCGGCCTTTCACCGGAATATCTGACTCTTGAGATTACAGAAAGCCTGATGCTTGATTCTGTCGAGGAGGTCCTGAAAAAATTACAGACTCTCAAGGAAATTGGTGTTCGGTTGGCCATTGATGATTTTGGGACAGGCTATTCTTCACTCAGTTATCTCAACAAGTATCCCATCGATTTTTTAAAAATAGATCAATCTTTTATCACCAACATCGCTTCAAACCCTAAAAAAAGACCCCTCGTTGAGGCCGCGCTCCGTATGGGGCAATCCATGCAGATGGAAGTGATTGCCGAAGGCGTTGAGACGCAAGAGGTCTTGTCTTACCTGAGGCTGCTCCGATGCGATGCAGCACAGGGACATTATTTCAGCCAGCCTTTGTCTGAAAATGCTTATGAAGCAGTGTTGATCAATCAGAAAAAAGACACTTTTCAGTAAGGACGTCTTTCTTTTCGCACTTTCTAATTCCCAATTTTATTGAAGTAAATCGACAGCGGCTTCCAGCATCGTTAATCTTCTGCCAACGGCATCTAATTGAACGTGGGTGCCAAAGGGCAGGGTTGCAGTACCGTCTCCATGGCCGGAAGGAAACCCGAAAAGAATTGGAAAAGAAGCATCTTTCAATACATCGCGGATCACGTCAGGGAGTTGCTCCGGAGCGCATTTTGGCATCTGACCGAAAAGGACGCCTCTGACTTTGTCAAACTTATGGACTGTTTTTAAATACGAAAGCATCCGGTCAATCCGGAAGGGCGCTTCATTGACATCCTCGATAAAGAGAATTTTCCCATCCGTGTTGATTTCGTAAGGCGTGCCGATGCTGGTGCAGGTGAGTGTCAGGCACCCGCCAGTCAGGATGCCTTCTGCACTGCCGGGTTGAAGGCATCTGACCCCGTCAAACTGCATGACAAGGCTTTCTCCCGCCAAAATTTTAAAGACATTTTCATCCAGTTCGGTAGATGGATTGTTGCCAAATTGGGTTGCCACCATGGGACCGTGGAAGGCCACGTCTCCCAGTGATTCGGACATGTAAAGAAGTAAAGACGTAATATCACTCGATCCAATGAAAATTTTCCGGGACCCTGCAAGCCATTTTTGATCCAGAAAAGGAATGATTCTGGCGGCACCTACGCCGCCACGTGCGCAAAAAACGGCATCGACTTCTTTGTTTAAAAACATTTGTTTGAAATCTTCGGCGCGTTCCCAGTCCTCACCGGCAAAAAAAAGATGTTTCCGCTCAAGATGTTTCCCCAAAATCACGCGGAATCCAAGATTTTCGAGGTGGTTGACGCCGTGGTGAAGGATTGCCATATCCACCCAGCCGGCAGGGGCGACGACGCCGATGGTTCCGCCTTGTCGAAGGGGAGAGGGTTTAATCAATGCGTGTCTTAAACGGTGCTCCTGAGTCATCTTACAAATTCCTCAAAAATAAGATCATGTAATTCGGGGCGAAAAGCGTGGATCTGTTCATTCGCCCGGAGTGGATGAACGCGATTGCTTAAGAAAATAACGATTAGATCGTTTTTTCGATCTACCCAGACGGATGTTCCTGTAAAGCCGAGATGGCCGAAACTTTCGGAGGAAAAATATCGACCCGAACTTGAAGGATACGAAGGCGTATCCCAACCCAGCCCTCGGCTGGAACTGCGTGGAACGCCTTCGTCGACTTGTCTTTCCACAAATTGAGAGGCAATTGCAGGGGATAAGAACCCTTGCCCTTCGATGGAGTGCGTCCACAAACAGACAAGCTGGTAGACACCCAGAGCGCTTGAAAAGAGACCCGCATGACCTGCCACACCGCCCATGACGTAGGCATTGTCATCATCGACTCGGCCTTGTATCACCTCTTTCCTCCAGGCAGAATCTTGCGTTGCGGCAAATGAGGTCGCATCGTTCTGAAGCACCGCATGGGGCTGAAAAAAAGGTTGCTCTGAGGCCAAGTGAGTGAAGAGGTATTTCCTGAAGAATGCGTCCAGCGATAAACCGGAGACCGTTTCAACGACTTCTCCCAGAAGGATGAATCCGATATCACTGTAACAATTCTTCTGTCCTGGAGGGGCGATGAGCGCTTCCTGATGCGCCATGTCGTAGACGGCTTGCTTCGCTTCGGGTGAGCCAAGAAACCCTGCCTCCCTGGCGTCACGCGCTGCAATGACTTCAAAGTAGGGCTTCCAGGCGGGCAGGCCGGAAGCGTGATTGAGCAGGTGAAAGAGAGTGATATCTTTTTTCCCCTCACCCGAAAAAGAAGGAATGATTTGGTGGAGTTGATGACCCAGAGAGAGTTGTTTCTCTTGGAGAAGAAAGGCAATTGCGGTTGTGGTGGCAAGGGGTTTTGTCAGGGAGGCGATGTCAAAAAGGGTGTTCAGATACATCTTACTTCGTAAGGGAGTGACGATGGATGAACCAAATGCCTTATGAAATACAATCTTGCCTGCGGTATGGATGAGGAGGACACAACCGGGGAAAACCTTTTTTTGAATGCCTTCCTGTATTTTTTCTTCAATTAGATCGTTCATGATGTAAAAGAAGGGGTATTCGGAAGAGTGGCGCGAAGACGACCCAGCAGCTTTTTATGGATGCCGCCAAAACCGCCTGAGGACATGATGCAGACGAGATCTCCTTCTTGTAACTGCGGGTAAAGGATATTGACGACCTGATCAGGTGAGGGAATAAAAAGCGCACGCTTTCCCAGAGAGAGAAGATCGGCTATGATTTTTTGAGGATTCAGCCGCAGGTTTGACAAGATTTTTTCAGGGGCATGGATGTCTGTCAAGACCGTCTGATCGGCAATCTGGAAAGCCGAAACGAATGCATCCTGAAAATGATTCCGACGGCTTGTCGCTGATCTGGGTTCAAAAACAACCCATAGACGGCGTTGGGGATAACGCAGGCGAAGGCCGGCGAGTGTCTCTGCAATTGCCGTCGGGTGATGGGCGAAATCATCCATGACGATAATATCCCGAACGCACCCGATGATTTCCTGACGCCGCTTGACGCCTTGAAATGTCCGGATGCCGGACTGAATTTCTTGCCATGAAAGACCGAGGTGATAGCACAGAGCGATGACTGCCAGGCTGTTCTTTAAATTATGACGTCCGATCAAGGGACTTGAAATTTCGCCGATTTTACGTTGACGATAGATGACGTCAAAATGGGTCAGTGGTCCCTCAATTTGAACCGATGTCGCTTGCCAGTCGTTTTGATGATTGTCCGAGTCGTCATCTAAGTCGGTGCCATATCGCTCGATATGGCAAGTCGTACCCGGGCGGGAATGAAGCTCCGAAATGAGGTGGTCGATTTCAATCGATCCTGAGGAAGCCAGCAGTCGCCCGTTTGGGGGAATTAGTTGAACGAATTTCTGAAAGATTCCCTGGATGGTCGAAAGGTCGGGGAAAATATCTGCGTGGTCAAACTCGATACTGGTTAAGATGGCATGGTCAGGTCGATAGTGCAGAAACTTCGGACCCTTGTCAAAAAAAGCGGTGTTATACTCATCTCCCTCGACCACAAAGTAATCACCCTTTCCGAGGTGATGGTTGCTGTCAAAATTTTT
>JBHHWW010000027.1:0-16671 GCA_046756725.1 Nitrospiria bacterium
CCCTGTTCAGAATGGATACCATATCTTTACAGATTCAAATGAATTGAGAAATCACTTAAGGGAAGAAGGATATAAAGTAAAAGTATTTGGAAGTAATTGGTAATGGAATCAAAAAATAACAAACAACACGCCGGAAGAAGAGAAAAACGACTGGGCAACCTATCAGATCGCCAGAAGTTATGAAGCCCTCGGCCAGAAAGAAAAAGGGAACCCTCTATTCGCTCAACTGGCCAGGAATGCAGATGATCCACTCATTAAAATACTTTCTTCAAAAAAAGGGCGAAACCATGATTGAAACCTTCGAAACAGAATCTCACCAGACCCGGCAAATGAAGATGAAAATCCTGGAAGACGCTTTTTCTCAATTCAGCCTCACCTCGACAGAACTGGAACAAAGTTACAGTGCCCTCAAAGAAGAGGTTCACCAACTGAAACAGGAACTCAAAGAACGCAACGACGAAAACAATCAACTCCGGGAAGAAGCGGCACGAAATCACCGTCTTTCCGCAGTGGGAGAAATGGCGGCTCGAATGGCGCATGAGCTTCGAAATCCCCTGGGCAGCATCGAGCTTTTTTCCTCCCTGATCAGTCAGGCACTTTCAGATAAATTCCCTCAAGATACAGAAAAAAAAGAATGGACAGATCACCTGTCCGCCTGTGTCTCGGCCATGAATTTCGCCATTACGAACTTCCTTCTTTTCACTCGAAAACCGGAACCACATCTAAAAGCCCACGATCTAAAAAAACTAATCAGGGGCGTCCATCCTTTTCTCATTCACATGCTGGAACAGAACCGGATTCAATATGTCGAAGAATCGGAACGACTCGACGGCTTTTTTAATACAGATGAAAATCTTCTGAGACAAATTCTGATGAACTTGTGCCTGAATGCGATTGATGCGATGCCACAGGGGGGCAGACTGGTGATCAATACCATCACTGAAAGAAACCTTCAGAATGGCATAACCATCACAATTTCAGACAGCGGGACAGGGATTTCAGAAAAAGTCCTGCCCCAAATTTTTGATCCATTTTTTACAACCCGAAACAAAGGGACAGGTCTGGGACTTGCCATTGCTCAAAATGCCGTATCCGCACTGCAAGGCACGATTCAGGTCAAAAGCATAGTGAATCAGGGGACCTGCTTCATCATTCATCTACCCCTGATCTCAAGGCTTTCTTTCATAAAACCGGAGAAAAAATGCTAGCAGGAAAAACACGACATCCAAATCAGAAACCAATATTGATTGTCGATGATGAACCCGCGATGCGGACGGCTTTGAAGGCCTTACTCAAACGACAGGGCTATGCGGTTCTAACGGCCTCAAGCGGAGAAGAAGCCCTTAATATTTGCCAGAATCGCATCAAAGAAACACCCATTGGCGTCATTCTAAGCGATATGAAAATGCCTGGGATGAGTGGGATAGAACTCTTTCAGCAGATAAAAAAACATCACCTGGAGACGCCTGCTATCATGATGTCCGCATTCGGGACCATTTCCGGCGCAGTGGAGGCCATGAAATCTGGCGTCGAGAACTATCTTTTAAAACCATTTTCAGAAGAAGCGCTTTTAAACGTCATCCGAAAAGCCATGCTCAAAAATGAACAGGGATCTGTCGTCCAAAAAACCAACGAAAGTCCTTCGTCTAAACAAGACGGAATGCCTTCTGATTATGCAGGCAGGATGATCGTGACATCAGATCCCGGCATGAAGAAAATACTCAAGATGGCCGAAATTGTTGCGGCAAGTCAGGCGACCATTCTCATTGAAGCAGAAAGTGGAACAGGGAAGGAACTTCTCGCACGATTTATTCACGAACACAGTCCCCGCGCACACCACCCCTTCGTTGCCATTAACTGCGCAGCAGTCCCGGAATCCCTTTTAGAAAGTGAACTCTTTGGATATGAAAAAGGCGCTTTCACAGGTGCAGAAACAAAAAAACCGGGACGGTTTGAGTTGGCGCATCAGGGGACGCTGCTTCTCGATGAAGTCAGTGAGATGAATCTTTCACTTCAGGCGAAATTACTCCGGGTGATTCAGGAGAGAGAAGTCGATCTCCTTGGAAGCAAGGCCCCGCTTCCCGTGAATATTCGCGTGATTGCAACCACAAATCGCTCCCTTCTCGATGAAGTCAAAGCCGGACGCTTCCGTGAAGATCTTTATTATCGACTCAATGTTTTCCCCCTGCAAATTCCCCCACTCAGAAAACGAACAGAAGATATTCCAAAGCTCGTTGCACACTTCGTTCAGAAAGCTTCGGGACAAAATGAAGATCCATCACAATCTATTGCTCCGGACGCACTCGAAACTCTGATGACAATGGAATGGCGCGGAAATGTCCGGGAACTTGAGAATGTGATGGAGAGGGCCATCCTTTTATCTGAAGGAAATCTCATTACAAAAGAGCACCTTCTATTCACAAACTCCATAGAAGTAAAACAGGAACGTAACCCGCAAGAGGGAATGACCGTCTGGGAGGCAGAACGGAACCTGATTCTGGAAACCCTTTCACGGGTCTCCGGAAACCGGACCCATGCCGCACGCATACTGGGCATCAGCATCCGGACACTAAGGAATAAATTACGGGAATATCATCAACTGGACCCTGATTGCGAGGAAACGGGCATCAACAAGTAAGGCCAGCATTCAGATTAGCAAATAGGAGAACACGACAATGGCCATACAACTCTTCACAAAAACCATGGCACAACTTGAAAAAGCACTCAACGCAACAAGCAAACGGCATCAGGTCATTACAACAAATATCGTCAACCAGGACACGCCCGGCTACAAAGCAAAAGATCTGGATTTCAAGGAAGTGATGAAAGGGGCGAGAAAAAAGACAGCCTCCTCAATCAAACTCAATAAAACGAATAGACACCATCTTTCAACGTCGCTCCCCGCCCCACCGCCTTTTGCTGAAGAAATAACCCTCTCCCCATCAGAGCGATCAAGTCGTCTTGATGGCAACACAGTAAATAGTGAAAAAGAAATGGCCCGGTTGGCTGAAAATACGCTGATGTACCGGGCAGCCGCACAAATGATCGCCTCTAAATTCAGAGGGCTCAAAAATGTCATCAGTGAAGGGAGGTAATAATGAACATTGAACAGGCCTTTTCCATCCCGGCTTCCGGACTCTCAGCCCAACGGGAACGGCTGAATGCGATTTCGAGCAACCTTGCAAACATCAATTCAACCAAAACCTCTGAAGGAGGCCCTTATCGCCGTCAGGATGTTCTTTTTTCTTCGGTCCCATTGGAAGAAGGGTTTCAGGCAATGCTCGGACAATCACGCAAAGCGTTACAAAAAGTCGAGGTCACAGAAATTATTTCCTCCCAGAAACCGTTTAAAAAAGTCTTTGAGCCCGAGCACCCGGATGCCAATGCGGAAGGATATGTCTCATACCCGAATGTGAATCCGATGGAAGAAATGGTGAATATGATCTCGGCGCTTCGCTCTTACGAAGCGAATGTCACTGTACTCGGCGCGGTAAAAAGCATGGCACAGAAAGCACTCGAAATCAGTGGATAATGACTAACGAAGGAGGGATTGATCCATGTCAATTAACCCAATCGGCCCCGGTGCGGTCAACAATTCGACAGCCACCACCGCACTCCAGCCCGACAAAATTGAAACATCCTTTACGGAAACCCTGGAAGCATCACTCTCCAAGGTCAATGACCTCCAGAAATCAGCCGGACAGGCTGTTTCTGACCTTGCCGCAGGAAAAGATGCAGGCATACATGAAACCATGATCGCCGTTGAAAAAGCAGACGTTTCCTTTCAATTGATGATGCAGGTCCGGAACAAGATTCTATCGGCTTATGAAGAAATCAGCCGAATGCAAATTTAAGGAAATAAAACGACCACCCTGCAACATTTACCGCTAACGGGAATCAAACAGGAGAATCGATTCGAATGGCCAATATACTGACAAATCTGACAGAAAATTTCTCGGATCTGACGCCGACCAAAAAACTATTCCTCGGTTTTACCTTCGCAGGTGGATTTGCCCTGATTGCAGTCCTCTGGCTCTGGACACAGAAACCTGATTTCAAAGTCCTCTACACCAATCTTTCTTCAGAAGATGCCGGAGCCGTTGTTGGAAAATTCAAAGAAATGAATGTTCCATATCAATTTTCTGAGAATGGCTCCGCCATCCTGGTTCCTTCAGAACGGGTGCATGAACTTAGACTGCAACTGGCCTCACAGGGACTTCCCCAGGGAGGCGGTGTCGGCTTTGAAATCTTTGATCAGACGGCCTTCGGCACAACCGAATTTTCACAGAAACTTAATTACCGCCGCGCGCTTCAGGGAGAACTCGCCAGGACAATTGCACAAATAGAGGAAGTCAGTAAAGCCCGGGTCCATCTCGTCATTCCTGAACGCGCCCTTTTCAGCGAACAACAGGAAAGAAGCCAAGCCGCAGTCGTCGTTCACCTTAAACCCGGGAGACATCTTACAAACAGACAGGTAAAGGGTATTACGAACATGGTCGCCAGCAGTGTGGAGGGGTTGACCCCGTCTGGGGTCACGGTGGTCGACAGTGAAGGCAAAGTTCGGACAAAAGACTCCGAAGAATCTTCTTTTTTCCAAATGAACCATTCTCAGCTTGAATATCAAAAAAATATCGAAAAAAAGATGGAACAAAATATTCAGACAATGCTCGCACGTGTCGTCGGACCACAAAAAGCAGTGGTCAGGGTCTCCAGCAAACTCGATTTAAGGCAAGTCGAATTGACCGAAGAACGCTACGATCCAGAAGCCCAAGTCGTCAGAAGCGAACAACGGTCTCAAGAAGATACAAGCGAAAGCTCTAATACCGGGAAATCGGGCGGCCCCGGAGGGGTTCCTGGCGTTGACTCTAATCTCCCTGCCGGTGAGGAAACAAAAACAGGCGGCGGCGCCGCAAACCAGAACAATTCGCGAATGAATAACGTGGTCATCAATTATGAAATCAGCAAAAGCGTAAGCCGGATCATCGAACCCTTTGGCACCATCAAACAGCTCTCCGTGGCGGCTTTAATTGATGGAAGCTACGAAACCATCACCAACGATGCAGGAGAAACTTCAAAAAAGTATCTTCCAAGAAGTGAAGAAGAAATGAAAAAACTGGAGGCCATCGTCAAAAAAGCAATGGGTTACTCTACGGACAGAAATGACCAGGTAGAGGTTGTGAACATTCCTTTCAAATCAAATGCAGATCTGGATGAGGCCCTCCCGCCCAAACCGATGGTCAATCAAATCATGCAGTGGATGCCTCTGGCACGCCAAATCATCGGTCCTCTCTTAATCCTCCTTGTTCTTTTCGCCGTCATCAAACCCATCATAAAAACCGCTATGATGACACCCCCGCAACAAACGCCCATTCCAGCGCTTGCAGGCGCAGCGACCAGTGACGGAATGGGCGGGCTGCCAGAATCAGAAGGGCGGGCATCCGTCACTGGGCCGGAAGGGCAGGAAGCCGTTACAGGTCCTGGCGGAGCAAGCACATCAGACGTACCGAAACTGGAAGAACCAAAAACAGATAGAGAGGGTCTGCCGACTCAGGAAGACATCGTCAAATTGGCACAGGAAACCCCCCAGGTTGCCACTCAACTTGTTAAAAAATGGATAGAGGAAAGCTAAAAAACCATGGCAGAAAAATCAGACGGTTATTACAAGGCAGCCATCCTCCTCGCAACACTCGGCGAAGATGTGGCATCTGAAGTCATGAAAAACTTGAACCCCAAAGATCTCCAGCGCCTTGGCGGAAAAATCACGGAACTTTCCGACATTCCTCAATCTGACCTTGATGAGGTATACAAAGAGTTTACAGATCACGCAAAGGAAGCCGGAGGCATCACGGTTGAAGGAAAGTCCTATATCCAGAAGGTGTTGAATAAGGCCCTCGGAACGGAACAAGCAGAACGAATTATGGAAAACCTGGTCGATAGCGATGAAACAGGACTGGACTCTCTTAAATGGATGGATGCACGGTCCATTGCCAGTTTGATCAAAGGGGAACATCCGCAAACCGTGGCGTTGATACTCACGTACCTTGACACGACACAAGGCAGCGAAATACTACCGCACCTCCCAGAAGCCATGAGAAGCGATGTGATGGTTCGAATGGCCACTTTAGAAGATATCCCGCCAGGTGTTATGCAGGAAATCGGCGCAGCGATACAAAGCGAAATAAGCCAGGCTGGCTCCGGAACCGGGAAAAAAGTCAGTGGCGTAAAAGTGGTTGCAAACATCCTGAATCAAGTTGATCAGAAATCAGAACAAGCAATCATTGCTTCAATTTCTGAAAACAACCCGGACCTTGCTGAACAAATTCGTAAATTAATGTTTGTCTTCGATGATCTGACCGGACTCGACATCCGTGGGATGCAGGAATTAATGAAGGATGTGAACAAGGATGAGCTAACGCTCGCGCTCCGGGCCGCAAAAGAAGAAATCAAAGAAAAGGTCTTTGCAAGTATGTCATCCCGGGCCTCACAGCTCCTCAAAGAAGATATGGAGGCAAAAGGTCCCGTCAAACTGACAGAAGTCGAAAAAGCCCAGCAGTCTATTCTAAAAATCGCCAAAAAGCTTGCGGACGAAGGGAAAATTTCAATCGGTGGAAAAGGAAGCGGTGAAGCCCTTGTCTAAAGTCATGAAAAATCCGTCTCAAACAAAAGAGATTCTTTCTTTTTCATTTCAAGAAATTTTCTCAGGAAGAAAAGATCAATCACCTCGAAAAAGATCTGATGCATCGCTGACAGTCTCCGAGAAGAACACAACGGTAGACCCAAGCGATGTGAGTGAAGAAAACGATTCAAAAGATTCTGAAAAAAACATCCGTATTCGTCTCGCCGCCCTTGAAAAAGAAGCCTACGAAAAAGGCTTTTCTGAAGGAGAAGAGGCCGGTAAAAAATCAGGGATAGAAGCAGGCGCGCCCAACCGGCAAAAACTGGCTGCTTTGATCGAAGAAATAAAATATCTAAAAGAACGCATCCTCAAAACCGCTGAGAACGACATCCTGGATATTGCCCTTTCCATTGCAAAAAATATTATCAGACAGACTGCTGAACAAAACAGCGAAGGGATTTTACATGTCATTCGCAAAGGGATTCACAAAATAGGCGCATCGGAAGAGATCCGAATCCGGCTCCACCCTCACGATCTTGAGATGATCACACAGGAAGTGGATCCATTAACCACTCTTCTGAAAGACAAAGGAAAGCTGGAATTTGAAGCAGATTTTGGTCTTTCCCCTGGTGACTGCATCATCGAAGGTCCAAAACGGATGCTCGATGGACGCCTGAACAGTCAATTCTCCATCATTGAAGAAGTGATCAGAGAAGAGAGACAGAATTGACTTTTTCTTCTAAAAAAATATGCCACTTAATCCATAAAATTGATCCACTCCCTATCCAGGGGCGCATTACACAAGCCATTGGTCTTGTCCTGGAAGGACATGCTGCAATCTCCTCCATCGGAGAAATTTGTCAAATTTCCCCCACTGACCAATCAGCTCCTCTCCTTGGAGAGGTCGTTGGATTTCGGGAGAAAAAGGTTTTAATGATGCCCTTGGGAGAATTACACGGCATCGGTCCAGGAAGCGCCATCAACAGCCAAGGGAAAAGAGCCTGCGCACAAGTCGGAGAAGCGCTTCTCGGACGCATTATCGATGGAATGGGCAATGCCATTGATGGGAAGTCCACTCCCGTTATAGAAATAGAACGGCCGCTCTATACTGCACCCCCCAATGCGATGGAAAGGAAGAGAATATCAAAACCACTCGATCTCGGCATCCGGTCCATCAACGGTCTACTCACCTGTGGCTTAGGTCAGCGCCTTGGGATCTTTGCGGGAAGTGGCGTTGGGAAAAGTGTCCTTATGGGCATGGTTTCGCGCTTCACATCGGCCGACATCAACGTGATCGCCTTAATTGGAGAAAGAGGACGAGAGGTCAAAGAATTTATCGAAAAAGAACTCAAAGAAGAAGGACTACGGCGTTCCGTACTGATCGTCGCCACTTCCGAACAAGCCCCCCTAATCCGACGACGAGCCGCTTTTTTAGCCATTACCATCGCAGAATACTTCAGAGACTGCGGTAAAAATGTCCTCTTCATGATGGACTCCTTAACTCGCCTCGCCCACGCACAAAGAGAGATCGGTCTCGCAATTGGAGAACCACCAACCACCAAAGGATATACGCCATCGGTGTTTGCCCTGCTCCCAAAATTTCTGGAACGGGCAGGGAACACATCCGGTCAAGGCAGTATCACAGGACTCTACACCGTTTTGGTAGAAGGGGACGACATGAATGACCCGATACCTGACACAGCCCGTTCTATTCTAGATGGACATTTTGTCCTTTCTCGAGAGCTTGCCGCAGAAAATCATTACCCTGCCATTGATATCTTAAACAGCACCAGCCGGGTGATGACAGACATCGTGAATCCACGTCATCTTGCTTCTGCACGAAAACTAACACAGTTGCTTGCAACCTATAAAAAATCGGAAGACCTGATCAATATTGGTGCATACAAGCCTGGAAGTAATCATAAAATAGACGAAAGCATTGCGAAAATAGATCAAATTCAAGACTATTTATGTCAAGGGATGAACAAACGAACAGGCTTTCAAGAAAGCCTGGACGCGCTCCATCAACTTTTTATACCACTTCCAGAGAAACAAAATGGGGAGAAACGCTTAACAAAATGAAGAAATACAAAACCCGATTAGACGCTGTCTTAAAAGTACGGGAATATGATCTAGACGTCCAACGACAGCTATTCAACAAATCAAATCATCAGTTAAATGAAAGTAAAACACGGCTTTGTCATTTGGAAACCGAAGCGATAAAAGCAAGAAAACAATTTTCAGAAAAGCAAAAGTTCGGCATGATGCCGAGTGACATAGCCCTCTTCCATCATTTCAATCAATGTCAGGAAGAAAAAATGCAAACCCAAAAGGAAATCATCAACACGCTCTCCAAAGAAGTCGAAAAAAAAAGACGCGCACTGGAATCAAGATTTCGGGAAATAAAAGCCATCGAAAAAATTGAGACAACCCGGAAAATACGTTTTGATTCTGCATCAAAGAAGAGAGAGAGCGATCTCATGGATGAAATTTCATCATATTTGCAGAGATATCACGCATGAAAAAAAGAAAGACTTCTACGATTCAGTTCACAAAAAGAAAACACCGCTACATAATTTTACTCATTGCCTCGATTTTCTTTTTTACTTCAAAAGCCGCTTACAGCAAAACAAGTCATCCTGAAAAGAAAACACCCTCCGCCATGATTAAGATCTTGAAAGAGCGCGCCAAGGAAATTAAAAGACATGAAAGAAGGCTTGATCAACGGGAAACACAACTCCAGATTCTGGAAAAAGAAGTCAGTGACATGCTTGATCAGGTCACAAAATTAAGATCTGAAATTGATCAGATCGAAGCTGATAAAAAAAATGCCAGAAAGCTAGCTGAAGAAAAGAGAATAGCGAATCTTACAAAGATCTATCAAGAAATGTCTGCAAAGGTCGCTGCGGCGCGTCTCGACAAAATGAAAGAATCGGTAGCCATTCAACTCTTTCAAAGATTTCAAGCAAAAACATCTGCAAAAATTCTCGCTAAAATGGACTCAAAAAAAGCCGCTCGAATCAGCGAGAAACTAATGAAAAAATAATACAACAGAAATCACATCTGGAAACGCAACAAGCAGAACAATCTGTTACTGTGTAAAACTTTTTCCAATGGAAGATCAATTTTATTACAACGAATTTTGTGATAGAGTTCCTGCGTATCTCACCTGAAGATAGGAATCATTTGATCATACGTATTTTTGGATATATCGCCCTGGTCCTCATTGCGCTTTCAGTGTTGGATCATTTTGGCATGATCCAAATTACAGCAATTCCACTAAAACAAGCGGTTGATGGTTTGATCAGACTGGGCAATGCCGTCAAAGAAGGGATTTCATCTCTTTGACATTCACATAATAAACAAGTAGAATTCCCCCCTTTTTTACACTCAGGAGATCACTCACCATGACAAAACGAGAGCTGATTGAAGCCGTTTTAGCACCCCAATCAGAAAATGGGTTCACTAAGAAAATAATTGAGCAAGTCATCGGAGATACTTTCGAAGCAATTCAAAACTCAATCAAAGAAACCGGTCGTTTTTCCTATCCGAACTTTGGAACATTCACCGTCAAAGAACGCGCTGCACGAAAAGGCAGAAACCCACAAACAGGCAAAGCGATTGAAATAAAGGCATCTAAATCAATCAAGTTCAAGGCCGCCCCCGATCTTAAAAAAGCCCTCTAACAGCGGTCATTCATAGCTCATTCCACGTTATATAATCTGTAGTAGCGGCTCTGACAGGTACCGACTTTTCGGAAGTGGTGGGAGTGTTCAGTATTCTGTGTCAGGTCTTATTATGGTGTTGAAGTTTAACAAATGGATAATTCCTTATCCAACCTTCCTTCAAAAATATAGCCAACTGAGAAATAGGAAGCGACCCTTTCTGGATCGGCATCGTCCATTTCTTGCTGGCGTTTTGAATGCCCAAATATAGCAGTTTCAAAAGGCTATCTTCATTTGGAAAAGTGCTCTTCGTTTTGGTCAATTTTCTAAATCGCCGATGTACGGCTTCAATCGTGTTGATCATGTAAATGACCTGACGGATGTCTTCCAGATACTTAAAATATCGTGAGAGCCTCTTCCAATTATTTCGTCATGACCAAATCACAATAGGATATTTCTTATGTCAATGCTCGTCTAAATAGTGTCATCTAAGATATTTGCCCAGAGAGCAATGCACCTGATTAAACAGCTGCGAGGAATGATGCTGTGTTTTTGGCATTTGTAAGGAGGCGAACTTCTGAGTCCGCCCCCTATCGGCTGATCAAAAAACAGGGCGGACACAGGGGGTTGCCTCCACTATTGCCCCGACGGGGAGGCTGTTTTTCTTCGGATCAGGCTTTTCACATCCGTTGCGACTTCTTCCACCGCCCGTCCTGTGACGTCAATGACACCCCATTGAGGATGTTGCTGGTAAATTTTTCGACAATATTTAAGTTCCTGAACAATACTGTTGATGTCCGCGTAGCTAGATTCGGTCTGCTTTAATTTTTTTAAGCGTTGTTCCCGAATTTCCATGAGCCGGCGTGGATCGATGGTCAACGCTACCACACGGTTCGGATCGATTTTTTCGAGGACAGCGGGGATGGGAATATTCAGAACGAGGGGAATATTGGCGACCTTGTACCCAAATCGCGCTAAATAGATGGATAAAGGAGTTTTAGCGGTTCTGGAAGGACCCACCAAGACAATGTCCGCACGGGGAACACCGTGTAAATTCTGTCCGTCATCATGTTTTACGGTGAACTGTACAGCCTCGACACGTCCAAAATATTCTGTATCGATTCGATGCAGGCGACCTGGTTCGGCATGTGGGTCCCGGTTTAAAAAGTGGCTCATGGCTGTGAGCAATGGCCCGAGCAGATCAACGGTCAGGAGCCCTGAATGGAGCGCTTCTTCCCGCATCTTCATTCGCAGGGGTTCGGATACAAAGGTAAAGATGATCATGGCTTTTTTTTTCTTCGCTTCTTCAAGCACTTTCTTTATGTGCTTATCGGTTCGAATGTAGCGCCGACGGGCCCATATTGTGTTTGCGTTATTGAACTGAGAGAGGGCCGCTTCAGAAATTTTTTCGGCGGTTTCTCCGGTGGAGTCCGAGACAAGAAAGATGGTGGATGATGCGGCTGATTTTTTCTCTGTCATTTGATGCCCTCTCCTGATTTTGGAAAGCATAATCAGTGGGTAATATATCCCACCGGAATCATCGACGCAAGCCTGCTGCAAGGCAAACGCCGTGATTGTCCCTTTTGGGTATGTTATAATAGACCTTCGTTTCACACTCATTCTTACAAGGAAACAAGGTGCAGAAGGTATTTATCTCCAGTGCGGCCCGCACTCCTGTAGGTCGTTTTCAAGGGGTTCTAGGTCCGTTGTCGGCGACCCGGTTGGGCGGCATTGCCATTCAGGAGGCCATCTCTCGTTCGGGAATTCAACCGGATCAGGTTGACGAAGTTGTGATGGGAAATGTGCTCTCAGCAGGTTTAGGACAGGCCCCTGCCCGTCAGGCCGCCTTTGCGGGAGGGATTCCGGAAAAAGTCCCCTGCACAACGATCAACAAGGTCTGTGGTTCTGGCTTAAAAACCGTGATGATGGGTGCGCAGGCGATTGCATTGGGAGATGCCGAGGTGGTTGTTTCAGGCGGGATGGAGAGCATGACGCAGGCGCCTTATCTCTTGGAAAGGGCCCGCTCCGGTTATCGTCTGGGACATGGTTTGTTGGTTGACAGTATCATCAAAGACGGTCTCTGGGATGTCTATAACGATTTTCACATGGGCAATGCGGCGGGGCAATGTGCAGAAAAACATCACCTTTCCCGAACTGAAATGGATGACTTTGCGATTGAAAGTTATAGAAGGGCACAAGCGGCACAGAGGCGAGGGGATTTTAATCGGGAAATTGTTCCCGTGTCTATTCAGACCGGAAAGAAAAAGACGCTTATTTCAGAAGATGAAGAACCCGGTTGGGTGGATTTCGAAAAGATTCGGTCACTCAAACCGGCTTTTGAGCCCGATGGAAAGATTACTGCAGGGAACGCCTCTCCACTGAGTGATGGAGCGGCGGCGCTGGTTTTGATCTCAGAAACAATGGCCAGAGCGCAAGGACGATTGGGTGGTTTTTTCATTCGTGGATATTCAAGCGTTGCAACGGCCCCGGCTTTTTTTACAACGGCCCCTGTGGAAGCGATTTCCCAATTGTTAAAACAAGTGCCTCTTTCTTTGTCAGAGATCGATCTTTTTGAGATCAACGAAGCCTTTGCTGCTTCTTCCATTGCCGTGATTCAGGCATTAAAGCTGGACGTAAAAAAGATCAATGTGCGCGGGGGCGCCATTGCATTGGGGCACCCCATTGGCGCCAGCGGCAGTCGTATTTTGACGACTCTGATTCACCTTCTGGAAGATCTTGATTTACATAGAGGCATTGCCAGTCTTTGCATTGGAGGCGGTGAAGCCCTTGCCCTTCTTATCGAACGAAATACTGCATAGGAGTTAGAATGGAAACAAATATGATCGGCATTGTCGGTGCGGGACAGATGGGCAGCGGCATTGCCCAGGTGGTTGCGCCAGCATTCCCACATGTGATTCTCTTCGATTTGGACGGTTCTGTTCTGGAAGATGCCTTTGCGACAATAACGCAGGGACTGAATGAGTCTGTTCGTAAGGGAAAGTTGACGGAGTGGGTAAGAGAAAAGACTTTAAAAAAGATCAAGGTGACGACAAAATTTGAAGATTTATATCCGTGTCACCTGGTCATCGAGGCGGCGCCGGAAAAAGAAGAAATCAAGCTCGAAATATTTGAGGAATTGGATGACCTTTGTCCGGAAGAAACCCTTTTTGCGACGAATACTTCCTCGCTCTCCATTACACGTCTGGCCTCGGGTATCAATCGACCTGAACGGTTTATCGGCATCCATTTTATGAACCCTGCGCCAGCGATGGACCTGGTTGAGATTATCCGGGGTTGGGAGACCTCTGAGGAAACCTTTCAAAGGGCCATGGATTTTGTTCAGAAATTGGGTAAAACAGCCGTAACAGCAAAAGACATGCCCGGATTTATTGTCAACCGGATTATGATGCCCATGATCAATGAGGCGATTTTCGCTCTCGCAGAAGGGGTTGGCAGTGCAGAGGATATTGATGCCGCCATGACTCTCGGTGGTCGGCATCCGATGGGCCCCCTGGCCATTGCTGACATGATCGGGCTGGATATCTGTCTGGATGTCATGGAAATCCTTTACAGCGAATTCAGTGACAGTAAATACCGTCCCGCACCTCTTTTACGAAAGCATGTTGAGGCCAATTTTCTGGGCCGAAAGACGGGCAAAGGGTTTTACGAATATTCTGAGAAAAAGCAAAAACACATCGAGCTGACAGGAAAATGAATCTGGATTTTTCAGAAGAACAGACAATGGTTCTCCAGTCGGTTTGTCGTTTTACCGAAAAGGAGGTTGAACCGGTTGCGTCCGAAATGGATAAAAACGGCATATTTCCTCAAGCTCTTGTTTCGAAATTGGGAAAGATGGGTTTGATGGGTGCATTTATTCCCATGAAATACGGTGGCTCAGGAATGGATCTGCTTACGTACATTCTTGCCATGGAAGGAATTTCCAGGACATGGGCCTCCCTCGGTGTGATTATGACGGTGAACAATTCGCTTGTTTGTGATCCCATCCACCGTTTTGGAAATCAAATACAAAAAGAAAAGTATCTCCCTTTGTTGGCGAGGGGAGCGTTTCTTGGATGTTATGCACTCACGGAACCGGGGGCCGGTTCCGATGCCGGTGCGATTGCGACGCAAGCCAAAGAAGATGGGGATGCTTACATATTGAATGGTACAAAACGGTTTATTACCAATGGGAGACACGCAGATGTCGCAATTGTCTATGCCGTTACTGATTCTTCCCTTGGGAAAAAAGGCATTTCGACGTTCATTGTGGACGCTGCTTCTCCCGGTTTTATGGTTGGAAAGATTGAAGAGAAGATGGGTCTGTTGGGTTCTGATACGGCGGAATTAATTTTTGAGGACTGCCGTGTGCCAAAGGAAAACCTGTTGGGGGAAAAAAATGACGGATTCAAGATTGCTCTGACGACGCTGGATGGCGGACGGATCGGAATTGCTGCCCAATCGGTCGGCATTGCTCAGGCATGTCTGGAAGCCTCAATTGCTTATGCGAAAGAGCGACGGCAATTTGATCATCCGCTCGCTGATTTTCAAGCCATTCAATGGATGCTTTCGGATATGAAAACGGAAATTGACGCGGCACGTCTTTTGACGCACCGTGCTGCCTGGCTACGTCAGTGTAGAAGACCAATGGCGGCTGCGGCGTCACAAGCAAAACTCTACGCCTCCGAAATGGTTAACCGGGTGGCGTACAAGGCGGTTCAGATTTTCGGGGGGTACGGGTATATCAAGGAATTTCCAGTGGAACGTTACTATCGCGATGCGAGAATCACGACCCTCTACGAAGGAACTTCTGAGATTCAACGGATGGTCATTGCAAGAGACTTGCTTTCATCTTAACCGTTCAGTGTCCGTAGGGTTTTCATGAGTAAGAAGTCATTCAAAAAAAATATCAAACAAACCCAGCATAAACCCCATTTCAAAAATCTCTCTGGAATGGAAACCCGTCGTCTGTATGCAGACGTGCCTTCCCGACCGCTTGGTGAACCGGGCGTCTACCCCTTTACCCGTGGGATCTATCCGGCCATGTACCGTGAAAAACTCTGGACAATGCGTCAGTTTTCAGGTTTTGCGTCGGCTGCCGAAACCAATGCACGCTACCATTATCTCCTGAATGAAGGACAGACCGGTCTTTCCGTCGCATTCGATCTGCCCACATTGATGGGATATGATTCGGACCATCCCCTTTCTCTTGGGGAAGTCGGAAGATGTGGTGTTGCCATTGATATACTGGATGATATGGAGGTCCTTTTCGAGGATATTCCGCTGGACCAGGTCAGCACTTCGATGACCATCAACGGGCCGGCCATGATCCTGTTTGCCATGTACCTTGTTACGGGGGAACGCCAGGGACTGCCCTTTAAAAGGCTCCGGGGGACCCTCCAGAACGACATCTTAAAAGAGTATATTGCCCAGAAAGAATGGATTGTGCCGCCCGCGCCCTCCCTCAAGCTGATCAATGATACCATTCGGTTTTGCGTTGAAGAAGCGCCTTTATTTCATCCTGTGAGCATCAGTGGCTACCATATCCGTGAGGCCGGATCGACTGCGGTTCAGGAACTTGCCTTTACGCTTTATGATGGACTGACCTATGTTTCTTCTGCAATTGAATCGGGTTTGAAAGTGGATGAATTCGCGCCCCGGCTTTCTTTTTTCTTTAACGCACACAATCATTTTTTTGAAGAAATTTCCAAGTATCGTGCAGCAAGAAGACTCTGGGCAAAAGAAATGAAGCATCGATTTCGACCAGAAGATCCAAAATCACTTACTTTACGCTTTCACACACAGACCGCCGGATGCACGCTGACGGCGCAGCAGCCTCACAACAATATCGTCCGGGTTGCCCTTCAGGCGCTTGCGGCCGTTTTGGGCGGGACACAATCGCTGCATACAAACTCGATGGATGAAACCCTTGCGCTGCCATCGGAAGATGCCGTGACCGTTGCGCTTCGAACACAGCAGATTATTGCGCATGAAAGTGGTGTTTCTGATACGGTCGATCCACTGGGCGGTTCGTACTATCTTGAATATTTGACGAATTGCATCGAAGAAGCGGCTGTGCAGTATTTCGAAAAACTAGATTCGATGGGGGGGATGGTTGCAGCGATTGAAAAAGGATACCCTCAGGCCGAAATTGCACAGGCAGCAATGAATTACCAGGAAGAGATTGACCATAAAGACCGTCTGGTTGTGGGGTTGAACGTGTTTGATGAAGAAAAAAGTGTTGAGATCCCAACGCTGAAAATCTCACAATCCGTTGAAGCAACGCAAGTGAGAAGACTGAAGAAAATTAAAAAAGAACGCGATGATGCTGAAGTAAAAAAAAAGCTGCATCGCCTGACATTCGCCGCTGAAGAAGGGGGTGTACTGATGCCG
>JBHHWW010000028.1:0-16394 GCA_046756725.1 Nitrospiria bacterium
AAATGGAAAGTCGGGCCCAGTATTTACTAGGCCCGACTTGCCACGTTGATTTGCATCAGATTGGGGTACTTACGTACCTGCTACCTACTTCTAAAATTTACCGGGGCTTCAGCTATGCCTGCCGCATTTATCGTAAATGCTGTATAAGGGGCTCCTCCTGGAGGAGGGTATTGCCCTTTTATCTTGGCGGTAAAGAGTTTATCTGCCGAACCAGTGACGAAATACTTTTCTTCTCCTGTAGCACTTCTGATGAAGAGGCGCCACGAGGCTCCATCGGTGCCAGTAGGGACAACAATATCCATCTTAGGGTAACCCCTCTTGCCTAGCTTCAATCTTACAGAAGGGCGTGGAGGTACTGCCACGACAGGCGGTGCCACGACAGGCGGTGCCACGACAGGCGGTGCCACGACAGGCGGTGTCACGACAGGCGGTGTCACGACAGGCGGTGTCACGACAGGCGGTGTCACGACAGCTGGATCAATCGCCAGTGCAATTGAGATTGGTTCCTTGCTGTTGTATCTGCCGGGTTTCCTTGGACGCGGTATTCGGAGGTCATGAATCATCAGCAAATCACTTCCATCCATGATTGTACGGTAGATGGCTCCTTCTCCGTAATCCGTGATGTAGAGATGCTGGTTATCTGTGATAATATCCATTGCGTGATCTAAGCCAGAAACAATCACATTGGACGTACCACTAGGAGAAAACTTTACAACCTTTCCTGTTCTTCCGGTAACAACGTAGAGGTTCCCAGCTTCATCATTTGTAATCCCTTCCGCTCCCTCCGGACTGTTGGCGACGAAGGTAACGCCTGTGCCATTAAGATCTATCTTATGGATGTCTTTGGCAAAAGAGTCTGTAAAGTAGATAAGCCCATTTACAAGGTCAAGGGTGAGTGCATGGATCATTGTGAATTCCTTCGTCGCACCCACCGCACCAAAGTCTGGAGCCCTATGCGTGATGTGGTCGAAGATGCGTACGGGAGATGAACAATCCAAACCGGCCTGCCAAATCCCCTGGGTACTCCCTCCCCTGTCTACCCAGTAAATCTTTTCACCAGAAAAGTCTATTTTTATATGGGTGGGACTTGTTCCAATCCCATGGTCTCTTGAGTTACAAAGAATCCTCGACCCAGTGCCGTCCAGGTTAGAGTCTCCAATCAGACCGATGTTGAGGAAATTATTAAGAATGACATTCCCCGTCCAGTAAAGTTTTCCGGCTCCTGAGTTGAGCCGATGATCTGTGGCAACACCACTATATGTGCGATTATGAACACGTCGGAGGACAAGGTTCTGAACAGTTTCATCAAAAATGGCACTGTACCCCCGCTGATCATAACCTTGATTCCAGAAGACGCGACTTTCAGTCGCTTGAGCCGTCTGGATCGTTATTCCGATTAAGAATAAAATTACCATTGAAAAGAACGCTTTTTTTATTATCAACTTCAAATATACCTCCATTATTTAATGGTTTTAGTAAAACGCCACTCCGAAGATCTCTCGTCAAAGGGATATCTCAAGATAACACAGATTATTGTGAGTTTATACAAAAAAAAATACTAAATTACGTATTCATGATTCCTTCTCTAAGACAGCAAATCTCAGGCCATACTATATTTTTTCTTAGAAATAGTATAACTAATTGAAAATATAAGTAATTTTAATAACGGCTTATTAATATAACGAATAAAAGATAAAAACTGCCGGATATCTGGCAAATCGCCCGGAATAGGGGCCAAAAAACCAGCACTTCTAAGGACTTCGTTCGCTATTCTACTTTATTTCTTGGTATTTAATTTTTGATCCACCCCTAAACCCGATTCCGTTTTGAGGAGATTCTGGCTATTGACAATTGTTCTTTCGTTCCCATACGATATCTCGTTTTTCTTTATGTCCTACCTGAGAGAGTCAAATGCCTTATAAAATTCGTACACAGAAACAAAAGAAAGCTTTTCCTGTTTACACCATGAGTTGGTCAGAAGAACTGATTGAACAAATTCGCTCACATCCTCAATGGATTTGGGGTGGTTTGGCAATTATTGTCCTTGTAAGCGTTGCTTTTCTATCGATACAGTTTTTTGACAAGCGTGCGGAGACGTCTGCTTCTGCGCTTGAATTTGAAGCTTCCAAGCTATTTTATGATCCCCCTCCTCTTCCTCAACCGGTTGAAGAGGGAAAAGAGGATGAGCCCGTTGAAGAATTGCTGGAAGAAGATGAACGTCTCAAGAAATCGGCTGCGCTCTTCGATGAAATTATTCAGGAACATTCCGGAACGAGCACTGCGGCGATCTCTTATTTTGAAAGTGGAAATGTTTTTTTTAAGTTGGGAGAATACGATAAAGCGGAAGAGCGATACCTTTCTTTTTTAAAAAAGTATCCAGAAAAAAAAGGTCTTGTGACGCTTGTTCATCTGAAGCTTGCTTACCTCCATCAAAAAAAGGGCGATTCTCCGACTGCAATAACGCACTTTAAAACCGTTTATGAAATGCCGGAGGCCTCTAACAAAGATCAGGCCGGTTTTGAGTGGGCAAGAATACTTGAATTAGATGATAAAACCGAAGAAGCAGTTACCCTTTATGAAAAAATTTCTGAAGACTACAGTAAATCTCCCTGGGGAACAGAGGCCAAGGCACGCTTGTTTTCATTGAAACCACCCGAGGTGTCAAGCGATGCAGGTTCTTCTAGTGAGGAGAACAAAGAAGGGGGAGATGCCCCGGTGGAAAAATCTGAAGCAAAAGAAGGGCAGGAAAATGAAGTCCCGGTTTCTTCTAAGGAATAAGTAAGTGATGCCCCGCCCGGATGACGCTTTTTTCGGTCAGGCGGTTGGCGGTTAAGAGGTCTTTCATCCTGACTGCGTATTTTCTTGCGATCGTTCCGATTGTCTCCCCTCTGCGAATACGATGTTTCCGAATTTCTGGAATAAAAAGTGAATCTCCAACTCGAATGATGCTTTTTTCATGAAGCTGGTTGGTGTCGAGGAGAAGTTGCATTGGAACATTGTATTTCCTGGCGATGGTGCCGACTGTATCTCCCCTTCGAATGCGGTGGGAACCTCGTTCTTCCCGACTCCAGCCATCACTTACGAGAATATACTGTCCAGGGTGAATAATACTTCTTGAGCCTAAGTCATTGATTTCAAGAAGCTCGCTGACCTTGACGCCATAATCCCGGGCAATGGAAGTAATGGTTTCGCCGCGACGAACTCTGTGTTTGAATGAGCGGTTGAATGGAACTGTACGGTTTTTTCCAGGGATGTAGTTTTCAAGAAAAACTGCTTTTTTCCCCACTGGAAGTTTTATTCGATAGTCTGATAAATCGGGTGGCGTAAAGGATCTTCTTAGTTCCGGATTATACTCTCTGACTTCTTCTATCGATATTTTTGCGGCTTCTGCGATTGTGCTGAGATAGGTGCCTTTTTGGACTTTTACTTCATCATATTTCCACTGGCTGTGATAATCGATATCAAACTGAAAGCGGCTGGGATCTTTTGCAATAATGGTTGCCGCCATATATTTGGGAACATAACCCCTTGTTTCCTGTTTAAATAACCTTTTTGAATTGATCAGTTTCCAAAATTCTTTTGTCTTTGTACGGGCGATGGCTCTGCTTACACGGCCTTCCCCGCCATTGTAGGCTGCAAGCGCCAAAGGCCACGATCCAAACATGTCATAAAGATCGGAAAGATATCTCGCCGCAGCCATGGTTGATTTAAGCGGGTCGCGCCTTTCGTCGATCCAGCGGTCGATTCTTAAGTCGTAATTTTTGCCCGTTGATTTAATGAATTGCCAAGGTCCGCTGGCTCTTGATCTGGAAAAGGCTTTGGGATTGAATCCGCTTTCGATCATTGAGAGGTAAACGAGATCCTCGGGAATCATGTGAGCCCTGAGAACCTGCTTCATCATTTTGACGTATCGCCCGGAGCGGGCCAGCCATTTTTCAAAATGAGGTCTGAGTCGTGTTTGAAAAAAATCAAGATATTTCTCAACGTGTGAATTGATTTCAATCGGGAAATCGTAGGTGACCCTTTTTTTCGTAGGTTTACGAGGTTTAACGGGCTTCACAAGAAGAGGAACGGGTTTTTCCGGGAAGGTTATTTTTTCTTCATGGAAATCAATGCGTTCTTGAGAGATGGGTTCTTCTTCGATTTTATCTTGGCGCTCTCCTTCCAGTTCCTCCAACAAGATGGAGATTCCTTTTTCAACTGGATCGGGGTTATTTTTCTCCGGAAATTTGTCTGGGAAGTTCCAGATAGAGAGGGAAGCACTTCCAATGGAGGGAAGAAAAAAGAGGCTGGTTGTAAATATCACAACAGTTAGAAAGGAATTTTTTTGGAGACGCACCCTTGATCCATCAGGTTAGAGTAAAGCAAACTGCTTTGAATGAACTCGCGCCGACTCCCTTCCCTTAGATGAAAGTGCGAAATTTCAGGAGGGTATTTCGGGCGCATCTTCAGTCCATAATTCTAGCGAATTCTCTAAGATTGTCAACGGATGATTGTCGTGCCTGATTCAATCTTATAATATATTGTAATTATTTTTTTGAAAACACTCTGGATTAAATGCTCACAGGTCGCTTGTTTGCCATTCTTTTTATTTCGGTGGGGATTGTCTTTTCCTTCGCCGGTTACCCGTTTTTTAAAAATCCGGTCCCTCTGGATTACATTGAACGGGTGGGTGTGATTGAGGCGACGGAAGTCCACCTGAGTTCAAAAATTAGTGAAAGGGTCGTCGCGCTTCCGTTTGATCAGGGCGCATTGGTTCCTCTGGGGGCTGCCGTCATTCGCCTTCAGGTGGATGAACTGGCTGCTGAAATTACGCGTGCAGAGGCGGATATTCAACGCGCAGAAGCAAATGTTCTGACCACGAAGGCAGCGCTTGAAAAAAATATCGCGATTTTAAAAGAGGCAGTGCGGGACGATCACCGTGTTGGACAACTTTACCGGGACAAGCTGGCTTCAACGGCAAAACGCGATGCAGCGCGGACAAAACTTGATCTGGCAAGAGCAGAAATCAAAGTGGCAGAGGCGCTGATTACGACCGCGGAAGCGTCCCTGAAACAGCGCCATGCGCATCTTCGTCTTTATCAGGTCCGTATGAAAGAGGGGGTGATCCATGCGCCTATCTCCGGCATTGTGACATTGAAGGCCTACGAGGTAGGAGAAATGGTTTCACCGGGTATCACCATTGTCTCGCTCATTGATCCCACATCCATCTGGGCACGGATAGACCTTGAAGAGGGAGAGGTTGCGAAAATACGTCTTGGAAATCGAGCGGAGGTTTTTATCGATACGGCGACTGGAAAGCCTTTTACGGGAAAAGTCACTGAAATTGGGACAACCGGTGGTTTTGCAACACAACGCGATACAACACGCGGCAGGCAGGACATCAAAACCTTTCGCATCAAGGTTGGGCTGGCATCGCCGAAGGGACATCTAAAACCGGGCATGACCGTGCGGGTGAGACTTTTTTTCGACCTTCCTGAATATTCTCCCGAGAGCGTTCAGAAAACTGGAGAGCGTGAGGAGTGAGAATGAATGCAATTGTTGTGGATCATCTGGTCAAACGGTATGGTGTGCTTCAAGCTGTGGATGATATTAGTTTTGAAGTGACTTCAGGGACCTGTTTCGGATCACTCGGTCCGAATGGGGCGGGAAAGACGACACTCATCCGCATCTTGACTGGCTTGATCCGACAGACATCGGGAAAGGCAACGATTGCAGGTTTCGATGTGTTGAAGCAGCCGGATTGGGTGCGAAAGTCCATCGGCGTCGTCTCTCAGGCGATGACAACGGATCTGGATTTGAGTGGCTGGGAAAATGCTGACATCTACGCCCGTTATTACAATGTTCCACCTAAGGAACGACGTCGGCGCATTGAGGCCCTTTTAGATAGGGTTGGGTTGATGTCTCGTGCACATGATCTTGTTGCAACTTACTCTGGAGGGATGCGACGCCGTCTGGAAATTGCGAGAGGGTTGATTCATCGGCCTCGTATCCTCTTTCTGGATGAGCCGACGATTGGTCTTGATCCGCAGTCCCGCCGGGCCGTCTGGAAGTTGCTTCAGCAATTTCGGGAAGACGAAGACCTGACTATTTTTCTCACGACCCATTATATGGATGAGGCGGACCTCCTGTGTGATCGTATTGCGATTATTGACAATGGGAAAATTCTGGTGATGGAGACTCCGGAAGGGCTTAAAGACAGTCTCACTGGCCGTGACATTATTGCAATTGAGATGGTTGAACTTGCCCCGGAAAGAGGAGGGGCAGGTGAGAGAGAAAGAAGAGAGCTTGCTTCGGTTCTTTCAGAACTGAGGACCTATCCTTTTGTTGAAAAAATTCTTCACAACGAAACGAGTGAAGAAGAGAAGCGCTTGCAGGTTTTTGTGAAAAATGGCACAAATGCCATTCCCAGTTTGATGGACCATCTGAAAAAGAGAGGGTTCCAGATCAACACCATCGGCTTGAAGCAACCCTCACTGGAAGATGTGTTTATTCACTATACCGGGCGCGAAATTAGGAAAGAGTCTGGGAAAAAGGTCAATTTCTTTATCGGTGCCGGTGTGCCGAGACGGATGGGAGGATAAGGGCCTTGGGTCGGGTTTTTGCCTTTGTTGAGCGGGACTTACGGAAATTCATCCGAAATCCCCTTTCCATTCTTGCCAACGTCCTTTTGCCGATTGTCTATCTTTTGATCATCGGAAATTCATTTCAGGGAACGCTCAAAAACCTGCCGCTCGTCGTCGTTGATCAGGACCAGGGGCCTTACGCAAAGAAATTACTGGATCGTCTCCATTCGTTGGAAGCAGGACGTAAAGTCATTCAATTGATGATGGCCTATGATCCTGCAAAGGCCGAGGCGGATGTCCGTTTCGGAAAACGAAAAGGTGTCTTGATGATCCCGCCGGATTTTTCAAAAAATGTGACCCGGGGGACGAATCCAGAAGTAGGACTCGTGGTTGATAATACCGATGCTGTTTCTGCTGCGGTATTGAAGCAGGCTGTTTCAGACGCCTTTTCGTTTTTAGAAGTGGACGTTGTCCCCATCCGCCCTGATCGACGCATTCCCACCTTGAGAACGGTCGAACTTTACCGGAGAATTGATTATGATGCCTCGGTTGTTCCAGGCGCTGTGGTTATGGCCATCTTCATGGGCACCATGACCACCGGGGCCATTAATCTCGTGATGGACCGTTTTCTGGGGGTGAATGAATCCTACCTCTCGACGCCCTTGACGAAAGGAGAAATTGTCCTGGGTATTCTGATCAGCGGTGTTTTTATTACGACGCTGGTCGCCCTCATTGTCCTGGGTGCGGGGATCTGGCTGACCGGCTTGCAAGTCGTCGGGGGTGGTATTGCATTTTTGTCCATCGTCTTGGTCATTCTTCTGACGGCCATGGGACTTTTGAGTATGATGTGTATTTTTATGGCTCGTGTGGACCACCCTAGAATTGTCGGTCTCTTTGGCGGATTTTTGAACATCATCTTTTTTTTTCCGAGCGGGGCGGTTTATCCCATCGATTCTTTTCCGGATTGGCTCCGCGCATTCGCCAGGGTCAATCCGGAAAGTTATGCCGTGCATGCGCTCAAATCGATTCTTTTCAAAGGCGCAGATTGGCAGGCCGTTCAAGGGGATATTCTCTTTCTGTGCGGATTTACAGCCCTGATGCTTTTTATTTCAACCGTGATCTTTAAGCGGACATTATAAAAATAGAGAAAACAATGAAGCAAAAACCCGGATTCATTTTGACCCTATTTTTTATCACCGTAATCTTGTTCTGCGGACGAGGTTTTCTCATGGCGAAGCCCGTCATCTCGTTGGAGGATGCTTACCGACTGGCCCTCTCCCGAAGTGAAGCCATCATGGTTGCGGAGGAAGTGTTGATCCAGTCAGAAGCGGAAGAGAAGCGCATGAAGAGTTTTCTCTTTCCGAAAATCACCGCTGATGTGGACTACTTTCAACGGTCCAGTCCGGTGACAAGGCGCTTCGGGGGCAGTCCGAACCCGATTACGCTCCGACCAAAATCAGAAACGCAATTCAATCTGATACTCTCTCAACCTCTGTATTCGGGTGGGCGAGCCAGGGCAGCATATCGATCCTCTCAGTTAGGAACAAAACAACGCGACTTGGAGCTTACGCAAACCCGGGAAGACCTCCTGTTTGAAGTCGCGCGTGCTTATTATGAGGCCTTAAAGGGAAAAAATAATGTCAAGATTGGAGAAGAGGAAGTGGTTCGTCTCTTGGCGCATCGTCGAAATGCGGCAAGGCGACTGGAGGTTGGTGAGGAAACAAAGACTGTTTTGCTGCGGGCTGAGGCGGAGTTGTCAGATGCGCGGGCAAAACTGATCCGCGCCAGAAATGCACACACCATTGCGAAAGACCGGCTGTCCCTTCTGGCACGTATTCATGGAGATTTTGAACTGGTCGATCCGCCTGTGCTGCGTCTCTCCGATCATTCAGAAGCCGAATGGACCCGGATGGCACATGAAGGGCGCATTGAACTGACACGCGGCGGCATCGCGATTGATCGGGCAAGCGAGGAAATCAATTCTGCACGTGGCAACTTTCTTCCCAGCCTTTCGCTTGAATTAGAATATCGATGGAATAACCAGGCTCCGGAAGGGGATTTTCTAGTGGATCAGGACCGCATTGCAATTGTGAAATTGAGGATGCCCATTTTTGAGGGGATGCTCCGAATGGCCGAGTTGCGCCAGGCAAGGTCACGGTACTTGCAATCTGTTTTACTTCGGCAACAAATGAAGGATGAAATTGAGGTGTCGGTTCGACGGGCCATTCTAGATTTATCCAGCCTGACCGGAGAGTTGATCCACCTCGAAGACCGGCTCCGCTTTGCAAAGGAAGCCTTTTCTCTCGCGTCAAAACAATTTACCGTCGGGCTTGGAACCCACATTGATGTCCTTGACGCAAATTCAGTGCTGCGCAATGCAGAACGCCAATTGTCCAATACACGCTATGACCGGGAAATCGCGATTCTCCGATTGAAAAAAGAAGCTGGAAGTTTATCACCACAGTCAGAATGACTCATTCTGACTGTGGTGATATTCCTCAGTCGAGGGATGAATAAATGATCGGAGGGACTGTTTTGCACTTGATTTTCAGATTTCCAAAGCCTGAAAATCCATTTTTGGAAGTTTTAATGAAATAATGGATGCGATCATTAGGAAACCCACAGACCACCATAGGCAAGCAACGAATCCGTAGCTTTGAAACACCCATCCTGAAATAAGTGTCCCAACAAGTCGCCCACTGGCATTCGCCATATAGTAAAAACCAACGTCAGTGGAGACGCTTTCATCGTCGCTATAGGCAAGAACTAAATACGAATGAATAATTGAATTTATAGCAAAGACAATCCCATAAGATAAAAGACCAATAATAATGATTAATTCGTTATTAAATCCTTTGTTCAGGGACAGGGCGATACATGCAGGAAATAAAATCAATATCCCCGTCCAAAACGCGACAGACTTGCTTCCCATCGTGCTGGTGAGTTTATCACCCGCAATAAATTTAGGAACAAGTGTCTGGGCCAGTCCATATCCAATAATCCAGGAAGCTAAAAAAGCGCCAACGGATGAGTAAGACCACCCCAATCCGACTTGTAAAAAAACAGGCAGTCCGATGACAAACCAAATATCTCGTGAGCCAAATAGAAAAAATCGTGCAAGAGAGAGAATATTAATGGCTTTTGATTTTGAAAAAAGACTTTTAAAAGTAGCTTCCTTCTCTGATTTTCCAAGATTTTTAGGTAGAGAGATGATTGTAAACATCGTAAGAGCAAGCAGGGTTAGCGCCATCAAGCCCATAGAAAATTGAAATCCGAATTGGGTCAGAAAAACACCACCGAGAAGGAAGCCCACACCTTTCAGCGCATTTTTTGAGCCCGTAAGGAGAGAAACCCACCTAAATAAACTGGATTCTTTCCCGTCTGTGTTCAAAACCTTCAAGCTACTTTTAGAACTCATTTTAACGAGGTCTTTAGCGATGCCTGAAAACCCTTGCATCAACATAATGTAGGGAACAGTTAAGAAGGCATTATCGACAGTCAAAAGCCCCATCGATACGACTTGAAGAAGCATTCCGGCAATGAGTGTGATATTCAATCCAAGAATAGAACCAATCCATCCCCCGATGAAATTGGTTACTATTCCGGCGATTTCGTATAACAAAAACAGGGATGCGACCTGAAAGGGTGAGAACCCTAAATTATGAAAGTAAAGCACAACAAGCATTCGTAGCGCGCCATCGGTAACAGAAAAGCCCAAATACGATAATGCGATACTCAAAAAGCTTTTAGAGTTCTGCACTTGCTAAAACTCCTATTTGTTTAAGCTGCTTGCAATTTTACTCACCAGTTCCATCATTCTGGATACATATCCCCATTCATTGTCATACCAAGCGATAATTTTGACTTGAGTGCCGTTTACGACAGACGTTGATAGGGCATCAACCACAGATGATTTTGATTCATGAAGATAATCGACGGAGACGAGAGGCAATGTCTCATAGCCGAAAATATGAGCCAGCGCCCCTTGTGCGGATTTTTGAAGGATTTGATTCACCTCTTCGTTTGTTGTCCTCCTGTTCACTTCAAAGACGCAGTCAATCATTGAACTATTTTGCATCGGAACTCTGATCGCCATGCTTTCCAAGCGTCCTTCAAGCTCAGGAAATATTTTAATAATCGCTTTTGAAGAACCGGATGTCGTAGGAATCAAGGAAGTTGAACTTGAGCGGGCGCGTCTTAAATCTTTATGAAATTTATCGATGATCGTTTGGGTATTTGTAACGTCATGGATGGTCGTGACCGTACCATGCTTGATACCAAGGCTTTCATTGATGGTCTTAACAACAGGTGCCAAGGCATTGGTCGTACATGAAGCGGCTGTCACAAGGTGGTCTTCATCCGGTTTGTACCGATGATCGTTAATGCCCATGACAATATTTAATATGCTGTCATCTTTGACCGGCGTCGATACCACCACTTTTTTTATTCCAGAATCAAAGTAGGTTTGAAGTGCGTCTTTTGTCTTAAATTTTCCGCTACAATCCAGCACAAGATCGGCCTGAATTTCAGGCCACGGTATTTCTGAAATGGAAGAGAAGGCGCTCCACGAGATTTTCTTTCCCTCTACTTCAAAATAATCGTCACATGAGCAAGAAATATTTTTATTCCATTTGCCATGCACTGAATCAAATTTAAGCAGGTGAGCCGCTGCTTTAGCGGAGCCTTCCGGGTCATTGATATGAACGATCTCATAATCTGGATTTGAGAATCCGGCTCTTAAGCCCAGCTTTCCCATGCGCCCAAAGCCGTTAATCGCAATACGAATACTCATATTTGCCCTCCGTAGACATTCTATTGCTTTGGTTAGTCTATCGTAATTTTACGATAATGGGGATACTTTATCGTTTTTATACGATAAAAGCTATTAAATGAAGTTTTTTATGTGTATAAAGGTCTTATGAAATGTGATGAATCGAAGCTTAAAAAAACAAACTTGATCGAAACGGATCGAGAACTGGCAAAGCTCTGTAAAGCGCTGGGACATGAAGCGAGGATTATGATCCTCAGGGTCTTAATTGAGCGGAATGCCTGTGTTTGCGGTGAGATCGTTGATGAACTGCCGATTTCACAATCAACTGTTTCCCAACATCTGAAAGTCTTGAAAGAATGTGATCTCATCCAAGGAGAAGTGCAGGGGCCCTCAATCTGCTACTGCATTAACCCAAAACTATTAAACGATTACGGGTTTTAATCTCCTCATTGTGAGGTTTATCTACCGTTGAAGCGATTTCGACCTTGTATCCATTTCAACATCATATGCTGCAATTATTGGCAAGCTGTCGTCGTTGTAGGCAAACAGGTGACCAGCGACAGGCATCTCGTGCTTCTTCTGGTTGTTTCAAGATGCTGGCCACGGTGATCGGAGCGACATAGGCCAGGTGCTTAGGTGAAGAATTCTCATAAAAATCTCTTGCCAGGTCGGGGAGGTGAATCAGCTTTCCGCCAGGACCCGGCCAAGGGCTTGTGTGAAAATCAGTCCCTTCTCCACGAATCATTTCCATGTATATTTTTTTGTGACACGCACTGCACAAGATGATTTTTGTCGCGTCTCCAGCCAGAAAAATCGTTGCTGCCTTGTCCATTTTTACATTGATACGGATCACCTCCTGCTCATTGATCAGAATAAAACCGGGTTTGACCAGGGTCGTATGACCATTTGCTTCGATGACGAGATCATAGGTCCCCGGTTCAATCGACGTAAATTGAAAAGGGGAGAATGAAGGAACAGTCTGCTCATATTTCTTCTGGGCAGATTGGTTTAATTTCACTTTATACCGCTTTGCGCCGACATCGGGGTTTAAGTGAACAGTCCCAATCAGAGATTGTCCGGGTACGTCACCCACCTCGGAAGCGGGTTTCGCCGAAGCATTATTTTGTGAACATAGAAAAGGTGGTGAGACAAAAAGAAGGATCAAACAAAGGCGTACAAAAGATCTAAAACGCATTGGGCTCAACCTCCACGAAAAAAAATCCCATGATAAGGGATATGAAAGCATAACGAAATACCAGATGACTTGCAGGATTTAGGGGCCAAGTAATAAAGTGCATAGAATTTTCGAACGAAAAATAATCCTCTCAGGCTTGGTCTGGAAACAACAGTAGGACCATCTGACTCTTTTTAATCGGTTAGAACCAATTTAAAGAGACCCATCATGCCGATGATTCCAATTGACCAGGAAATGCGGGACCGGGCGACGACGACCTTTGACCGGAATGTCGTCGTCATTTCCGGCGCCGGGACCGGGAAGACCTCCCTTCTGATCAGCCGTCTGGTAAATCTTTTGATACGGGAGCCGGGTGCAATAAAAGTCACCGAGATTGTCGCACTGACCTTTACCAACAAGGCGGCCAATGAGATGAAGGCTCGCCTCAGAGAAGCCTTGGATGCCCTGCTTCAGTCGGAGGCCGGGACTGAAACAGCGCTTTTGACGGGTCATTATCCCCTTCTTACAAAAGAAGAAATCGATAGGCGTGCAAGGCTGGCGCTTCGCCAAATGGAGAGAAGTGAGATCGGCACCATCCATCATTTTGCAACAACACTTTTAAGGCGATATCCAATTGAGGCCGGTGTGGACCCGAAATTCCAGGTCGATGAAGGCGGCACCCAATGGGAGAGTCTCTTCAATGAATGCTGGAAGGACTGGCTGGAAGCAGAACTGACTTTAGGGAGTCGGAGAAAAGGGCCGTGGAAAGCTGTGCTCCAGGACATGACGCTGGAAGAACTTGAATCATTGGCCAGAGCACTTTCTTCTGAAACAATTGATCTTCTGCGGTTTGTAGAAAAAGGATTTTCTGAAACCGAAACAGTAAAAAGCATCCCTCGCCCCATCCAGAACTGGCTGAAAACGCTTGTGCAGGGAACCGATAATCTCATGAGGAATTATCCCAAGTCACGCAAAATTGAAGAGATGACGCGGGCTGCCGGAGCCGTCTTTAGCATGTTTTTGAGAGACGGCGGGATTGAAGAAGGAGTGCTTGAGGAAGAAAAAAAACTTCTTGCTTCAGGGAAAAAAGCGGGTAGGGTCAAAGATTGGGAAGAGACTGATTTTAAAGAGGCCAGTCGCTTGATCAAGATGGCACAAAATCTTATCAAAGTCGATGAAGCAGCGATTGCCTTGCGTTTGACATTGCTGAATCCTTTCGTACAGCGCTTCCACCAAAAGACGATACAGAAGGGGTTGGTCTCGTTTGATGCGCTTTTGATTAAGGCAAGAGACCTTCTTCGAGATCATCCCTCTGTTCGAGAAGCGCTCAAGACGAGATACCGTGCGATTCTGATCGATGAATTACAGGATACCGATCCCGTCCAATATGAAATCCTTCTTTACCTGTCAGAACAGCCGGGGAAAATGGCGACTCATTGGCAGGATGTTTCTCTGGTGCCGGGCAAACTCTTTATGGTCGGTGACCCGAAGCAGTCGATCTATGGATTCCGACGGGCTGATATTCAGGCTTATCATGTTGTTCAGGAATTGATTTTGAAACAAGGGGGAATTGAATGCCGTCTGACCACCAATTTTAGAAGTCATATCGGTATTCTGGATGTGGTCAATGGCCTCTGTAAAAAACTCCTCTCTTTCAAAGAAGGTCGCCAGCCGGAATACATTCCGATCGACCCAGCTTCAGAAACAGATCCCACGATTCATGAAAAAAAAGAGGAACTGCCCTTTCGTCAGGTGGCGCTTCGTCTGGTCAAAAATAAAGATGCCGAACCCAATTCTGAACAAGCCCGTCAGATCGAAGGAGAGGCATTGGCGAAGTGGCTCGTTGAATCGGTGATTGGAAAGACCCTGATTCATGATCGGGATGGCACGCCAAGAACGGTTCGAAAAGCGGATATCGCCATTCTGATGAGAACGCTGACAGGGGTGCATCATTACTTGGAACCCCTCCGGCGGTGGGGGATCGATTATGTGGTTGAAGGAGAACGACATTTTTATCGCAGCCAGGAAGTTATCGATGCTGTGAACCTGCTTCGCGTTGTGGTGAATCCCACCGACCGGATTGCGTTCGTCGGCTTGCTCCGTTCCCCGCTGGGCGGACAGAGCGATGATGATATTGTGACACTTCATGAAGAAAATCTTTTGGATTACCAGCTTGCGTCTGATCAAGATCACGCCTTGAAACCGGTGCTTCGAGAACTCTATGACTTGCTACGTCGCTTACATGAAGAGGTGTTCCACCTGCCTGTGGGAGAAGCGGTTGCCCGAATTTTTGACGAGACCCCAATGATGTTGCTTGCGGCCGCATCCATACGCGGAGAACAGGCCGTGGCCAACCTTGAAAAAATAAAGAAGGAGGCAGAACGACTGGGGATGGAGCCGGGTGGCACTCTCCGGGAGGTGATTGCCTCGTTTGAAAAAGGGGTGCTTGAAGAGGTGGATGAAGCTGAGAGTCCGCTCGCTGAGGAGGGCATCGATGCTCTCAAGTTGTTTAGTGTCCATAAAGCGAAGGGTCTTGAATTCCCTGTCGTGGTTTTGGCGGGTTGCCATGTGGGCACCGATGTCCGGGAGAGAGAGCGTGTTGCCATCCGTCGGGACTGGTCAACGGCCTTGGTCGGATTTCGGATCGGGGATATTTGGGACCTTCCCGCGGTCTATCTGGCCGAAAAGACACGGTTGCGTGAAATAGAAGAGGAAAAGCGGATCTTATATGTCGCCATGACACGGGCCCGTGAACATCTGACGATTTCCGGCACTCTGAAAGAACGGACAAAAAATGGCAGCTTCCTGTCGTTTTTTGAAGAAGGAATTGGAAAATTGACCAGTGATTTGAACGGTCGTCTGATGATGGAAGAAGATGTTCAGAGGATTTCTGTTGGAAAAGGTTTGCTTTCCAAAAACATCGTCATGGCGGCGGGAAGACAACGGCAGAAACAGCTTGAAAAGGGAAGTATGGACCCTCAAGTGAACTGGACGTCTGTGTCCGAACTTTGGAAGACGCGAAAAGAAAAATACGAAGCCATTCTTCGGCAACCTGTTTTTTTAACTCCGACGGCCTTGAAAAAACTGGACGAGGAACCGCTGGGGCGTCTGAGCCCTCAAGAAGAAGCCTCTCCTTCAGGGGAGCGGGCCATGCGGATCGGTCAGCTTGCTCATCTTTTTTTAGAATCGTGGGATTTTTCATCCGAACTAGATCAAAACAGTCAGATATTAAGAGAAAAACTGAGTGCCTTTCTGGAAACGGTGTCTATTGCAGAGCCCATTGGCAGGGAAGCCGTTTTAGAGGAGTTACAGACTATTTTTCAGACCTTCTTTCATTCCCCTACGTATGCAGAAATTGCGCAGGCCGATATCGTGGGACGCGAAGTGCCTTTCCTGATTTCATGGGAAGGACGGGTGATGGAAGGAATCATTGATCTCATCTACGAAAAAAAAGGCGACCTCTTCATAGCAGAATATAAAACCGACCACATTGGGAAAAAAGACCTCTCCCTCGTAGCGGATCGGTATCGACATCAGCTTCAGATCTATCCTGAAGCCGTCCGGCAATCTCTTGGTAAGGAGGTCAGGGGGATGTGTTTGATCTTTTTAAGGAGCGGGAAGGCGATCTGGGATGTTCAAAACCGTAGAGGTCATTCCTTCGAGGGAAGGAAACCAGGGATGGAACCGGAATGACGAAAAAATAATATTCCCTCTCTTTTTCAGACCTTCAATTTATGCAAAACAGAAGATTTAAACCGTTTTAAAAGCCCCGTCCGAAAGGGCGAGGATCTTTACTTGCCCACCTCACTTTCTTCTTAATTCACTGAAATCTTTTGAATGAACTTGATTCACTCCAATAAAAGTCTCGACTAATTCCAGCCCC
>JBHHWW010000029.1:0-16310 GCA_046756725.1 Nitrospiria bacterium
AGTCCGAAGATTTAAAACCTGGGTGGATATTCCGATGAGCCGGAGAAGCTAAATGTTTTGGAAATGTCTTCTAAATGATCAATAAAAATGTACAGAGTCGTCCGTTACTGCCAGGTTGAAGGTTTAAATTGAGGATTAAGTTTTGAAGAGATTCAAGCTTTGAAAATGATGAAGATTCAGAAGGGAACGGTTGTGCGGATGATCAACTACGCACTTTTTGGTTTTGCAATGTTCCTTTTCTTTTTTTTTCTTACCTTCCCATTTGACCTGCTGGAAAAGAAGTTGCTCGTTCTCCTGGAAGAAGAAAGCGGTTGTGTTGTGACAATCAACGAAAGCGAATACGCAGTTCCATTACCCAGCATCACCTGGCATGGCATTCAAGGTCATTGTCCTAAAAATATTTTTCTAAAAGGGGGAACGGGGCAAATTGCGTTTAAAGTCAGACAAGTGATGTTGGATCTCTCCCCTCTGCCACTTCTCATGGATCAACGGGCTGAAATCGATTTTAAGACAATGCTTGGAAATGGTGTCCTGGAAGGGCATTTGAGCGGTTCTCAGGGTGAAAAGGGATTTTCCTATTCTCTGGATTTCGAAGGAAGAGATCTTAATTCGCCGACGCTGGGTACGAAGAGTCGCCTTGCCGTCAAAGGAAATGGAGAGTGGACGGGGAGGGATATGGTTCAAGGAAAAGGGGTGCTGTCCTTCACCCTGGGAGACGCACAGTTCAAAGAAATTGGTTCGTGGACTTCTCCCGTTGGAGAGATTCCGTTTTCGAAAATCTCAGGGGACTTCCATTGGGGCAACCAGCAAGTGGTGGTTGATCAGCTTTCGGCAAATGGAAAAATCGTCGATGTCCAAAGTGGTAGTGGTACTTTGCGACTTCGCCAGCCATTTGAAAGAAGTCTTTTATCCCTGAATTTGAAGGCAACACCGAAAGGCGCCCTGACAAGTATGACGGCACTTCTGGTGCCGGGGTATGCGGGACGTAAACCTTTGGCGATAAGAATCAATGGGCCTTGGCAATTGCCACAGGTCTCCGTGGAAGGGAAAAGGGTCCCTCTTGGATTTTGAGCATCACAGCACCGCTGCCACGTGAGGTTTAGACGGGTAAGTTGGAAGTTACGATAGAGGTGAGATGGCACAGGCGCTGCTTGGCTTAGATATTGGCACAACAAATATAAAAGGCGTCCGGCTTGCGAAGGGGCTTCGAGGACTCCGTTTGCTTAGTTCTTTTGAGCAAACGGTTCCAGGAAGACAAGGGCCTTCAGAAGACGACGCTGTTTTGTCAAAAGAACAACTTGCTGTATTAAACGAGATGATCCTGGATGGACGAATCGGGAAAGGAGATCTCATTGCGATTTCTCTTCCAAGGAATTTTGTCTCAACACGAGAGTTGAACCTTCCATTTTCAGATCCTAAAAAATTACAGCAAATTGTGCCTTACGAGGTTGAAGGAGAACTTGCCTACGATTTAGAGGATGTGACCATTGATTACAGCATCCTCAAAAAACGGATAATGATTGATCTTCAGGAAGAAAAAGAAGAAGCCCCGGTTCCAGAGACGAGACTCCTTGTTTCAGCCGTTCCGAATGAGCGATTGAAAGCCTATTTAGACCTTTTACAACCGATGGGGATTGATCCGGCCTGGATCGGGTTCGGTCCATTGGGGCTTGAAACATTTTCGCAATATTTTCTAAATATAGAGGAGAAAGAAACTGAAGGTCAGCCCAACGACCTGGATCAAAATGACCGGAACGAACTTCTGGTGATTGATGTAGGGGCCTCCAGAACTGTTTTGTGTGGTATCGAAAAGGGAGAATTGAATTGGGTCAGGACGATTCCGTTAGGGGGAGACCACTTAACCGAGTCACTTCAAGAAGACCTCGATTTGTCCTGGGAAGAAGCCGAAGAACGTAAAAAAACAATTCAGATGGACCGGGTCAATGCGACTGAGGAACAATCAAAAGAAATCGTCTCTCTTAAAAAAGGACTTTCTTTGCTGATGGCAGAGATTGAGAAGAGTATTCGGGTCTTTCACCCTGAAAGGAGAAGGCCCTCTCCTAGCATGGACGACGAAGAAGAAAAAGTGCCGTCTTTTTTTCATCTTTGCGGAGGCAGCGGCGCACTGAAAGGATTTCAGGATCTCCTATCCGATGTACTGGGGATGGCTCACCTTCCTGTTGATGTTGGGCCGGGAAGCCGGGCTGCGACGATAACAGGAATGGAATCGGTTCAAGCGAATTATGTTTCATATGTCTATGCACAGGCGCTTGGTTTGGCAATTCAAGCCGGTGAAGATGGACCCTCCATTAATTTTCGAAAAGGCGAATTTGTCTTCGGGAAGGAAACGATTGCCCGAAGACATCAACTGGTGACCATCGGGGTTTTTTTTGTTGTTCTGTTGGGATTAATGGGGGCAGATCTTTATCTTCACTCCCGACAGAAGGAAGCCCGGTATCAAACTGTTAAAGAGACCCTCCGCACAACATTCAAAGAAATGTTTCCGGAAATCCGAAATGTTGTGAATGAAGTTGAGCAAACCCGTTCAGCCATTGATAAACTGGGTGAGACAGAACATTTTCTGGGTGTCACTGAAAAAAGTCCACTCCTCGTTCTGAAGGAGATTACGGAATCCATTCCAACCTCGGTTAATATTGATGTGTTTGATATTGTGATTGATGGCGGAAAAGTCCGTATTCAAGCCCAGACAAACTCCTTTGACTCTGTCGATAAAATCAGGGGAGGCTTGCTTAAGGCGAAGCATTTTGAAGCCGTTGAAGTCAGTGATGCAAAGGCCATGTCCGATCAATCGAAGGTTCGTTTCAGGATTAAAATGTCGGTCATTGTCACGGGGATGAAGAGGAGGCAAGGTGGAAAAAAATAGTCTTCTTAACAAGATCAACCTTTTCCTGATGCGTCTTTCCAGCCGGGAGCAATGGGCCTTAGGCGGTGGCAGCGTCGTGATCCTGCTTCTCATCGGTTATTTTATGATCATCGATCCCATTACCGAACGAATGGAACAGCTCGATGATTTGATTCCACGAAAGGAAAAATCACTTCGAGAGCTGTTGCGGTTAAAGGACGACTATCTTTCCTTTTCAAAAGAGATCAAAGTGGTTGAAGGGCGTTTGCCTGCGTCAGGCGTCTTTTCCCCCTTGTCTTTTCTGGAAGAAAAAGCCGCCAAAAATCAGATTAGAAAACAAATTGCGTTTATTCGGCCGCTCACGCCTAAAAACCACCTGGCTTATCGAGAAATCCCTGTTGAAGTTAAGGTTGAGAATGTGACCCTTCGGCAAATTATTCCTTTCCTTACCGCTGTCGAGAAGACCCCGCACTGGCTTCGGATCAAGCGACTTTCTATCAAGACCCGGTTTTCAAATCCGGATATCATGGATGTCACCTTCCTTGTACTCTCCTATGAAAAGGCTTCTTCGTAACAAAAATAGGAATCAGGATGGCTTTGCGCTCCTGCTTACCCTGTTGGTTGTCTTTCTCCTGGTCGTTATTATTCTTGAGGCAGATTTTCAGGCCAGGGCAGACCTGCGTGCAGCAGGAAACTTCCGTGATGACCTGAAAGCCTTTTACCTGGCCAGGTCGGCAATTTGGGCAGGAGAAGCGCTTCTCAAGGATGATGCCAAGGGAGATCAACGTGATAATAAAAAATATGACGGACTGGATGAAGACTGGGCTTCTGATGTGGTTTCAGAATTTCCCCTTGGAGATGGCGTATTAAATGGCTCCATCGTTGACGAATCGAGAAAGATTAATATCAATAAGTTGGTGAAGCCCAATAGAAGTATTGACACGGCAAGAAAAGCGCAACTTGAACGACTTTTTGAATTCCTTGAAATCGATCCTGAGGGCGTTGACCAGATTATCAAATGGCTTGGCGCGGATGCGGAGAATGCTGGCGGATCTACTACGGGTTCCCCGGTTCGGACTTTTGAAACCATCCAGGAACTTCACCTGGTCAACGGGATGTCCGATGGGGTCTTTCGAAAAATATCTCCCTACTTGACCGTTTATGGGGATGGGAAGATTAATGTCAATACATCGGACAGCCTTGTGCTTCAGAGCCTGGATGAAGGGATTGGAGAAACAGAAGCGCAGCGACTGATGGAAAATCGGCCTTACACAAAAATCGGAGACTTTAAGGGACAGCTTCAAGCATTCCATGATGTCAATAACCGGATGATCACGGAACCGGAAAGAAGTATCAGCGTAAACGCGCTTTCAGTCCAGAGCACCCACTTCTCATTGACGGCCGAAGGTCGGGTCAATGATACAAAAAAAATCGCCTATGCCATTATTAACAGACCACCAGGCAGCACACTGACAAAACTCCTTTATTTTCGTGTCGAATAGCCCTCTTTCAACACCTTGCCCACAGCTTGTAGTCAGGAAATACACAATATCCTGTACCTCATAAATTTTATTATTCAATATATTGTGTTTTAGGCTTGACAAAATAAGCGTGATCGTTATATTTATCTCTCAGCATTAAGGAACTTAATGCCATACGACTTAGGAGGGAAAGATGGATGCTTCCAGGCAAAATGGATCGACGCAGTTACAAAACGGAGTGAAACACCTCAAGAAAGAAAACCATCCTCTTCGAGATCATCAAGAAGGACGTCAAAAAACACCTCAAGAAGCGGTTTCTCTTTCCCCAAATGCCTTGCGTGTGCTCGAAAAACGCTATTTAAAAAAAGACCAAAACCAGACTGTTTCTGAGGCGCCTTCAAACCTTTTTCGTCGGGTCGCCAAAAATATCGCCCAGGCTGATCGACTTTATGATCCGGAAGCCGATCTCGCGCCGGTCGAAGAGATGTTTTATCAAGACATGGCGAATTTGAGATTTCTTCCGAATTCTCCAACGCTGATGAATGCTGGGCGAGACCTCCAACAACTCTCGGCCTGTTTTGTCCTGCCTGTCGAGGATTCAATGGAATCGATTTTTGAAACTGTCAAACAGGCGGCGATTATTCATCAATCAGGTGGAGGGACCGGTTTTTCTTTTTCCCGTCTACGGCCCAAAGATGATCTTGTTCGAACAACTGGAGGCGTCGCTTCAGGTCCTATTTCCTTTATGAAGGTCTTTAACCATGCAACGGAAGCCGTTAAGCAGGGGGGGACGCGTCGTGGTGCGAACATGGGGATCCTCCGTGTCGACCACCCCGATATTCTCTCCTTTGTGTCGTGCAAATCGGACACATCAGAAGTGACCAATTTTAATATTTCCGTCGCGATCACAGATCGATTCATGGAAGCCTATCAGAAGGATGAAGATTATGAGCTGATCTCTCCCAGAAACGGCGCTGTCGTTAAGAAGGTTTCAGCCAGAGAGGTTATGAATAAAATCGCCGATCAGGCCTGCCGCACCGGTGAGCCGGGACTTTTTTTTATTGATGTTACAAACCGGACGCATCCGACACCTCATATTGCTGCAATTGAAGCAACCAACCCCTGCGGAGAGCAACCGCTGCTTCCTTTTGAAAGTTGTAATCTTGGATCTATCAATCTGGAAATGCATCTCGTTAAAACAAGCGGACGTTATCGCATCGACTGGGATACCTTGGAAAAAACAATTCGCGCGTCTATTCATTTTCTGGATAATGTCATTGACATGAACAATTATCCCCTAGATGAAATAGAAGTCATTACAAAAGCCAATCGGAAAATCGGCCTGGGGGTGATGGGTTTTGCACGCATGCTTTTTAAGCTGGAAATCCCTTACGACTCTGAAAAAGGCGTTGAGATGGCGCGGAAAGTCATGGGGTTTATCCATCAGATTGGTCACAGCGAATCCAGTAATTTGGCAGAAAAACGCGGCGCCTACGCCCATTGGGAGGGTTCTCGTCATCAGGAACAAGGAGAACGCCTTCGAAATGCCTATGTCACAACGGTTGCGCCGACAGGCACCATTTCAATGATCGCAGATACATCCGGCGGATGTGAGCCTGAGTTCTCACTTATTTGGTATAAGAATGTGATGGATGGAGAACATCTTCCCTATGTTCTTGACTATTTCACGGAAGTGGCTCGTCGAGAAGGTTTCTACAGTGATGATTTGCTTGACAAGATCATGTCTAATAATGGTTCTGTTCAGGGCATTAAACAGGTTCCCCAATATTGGCAGGATGTTTTTATGACATCGCATGGCATTTCTTCGGAATGGCATATTAAAATGCAGGCGGCCTTTCAGGAATTTTCCGACTCTGCGGTCAGTAAGACCATTAACCTTCCCTCTGATGCAACCTCGAAAGAGGTAAAGGACGCTTATTTGATGGCCTATCGTCTTGGTTGTAAAGGTATCACCGTCTATCGTGATGGATCCCGTCCGGACCAGGTCATGAATGTCGGGACTTCAGAGAAGAAAACAGAAAAAGAAATCCCGATAGAACCCGGCGCTATTCCCGACCTGAAGGTCATTGCCCCGCGCCCGCGCCCGGAGGTGATGATGGGAACAACCACGCGTCGAAGAACCTCATGCGGAGACCTTTATTTGACGGTCAATCGAGATGAAGAAGGGAAGCCCTTTGAAGCTTTTGCGACCATGGGGAAAGCCGGCGGATGTGAAGGGTCATTTAATGAGGCGATTGGTCGTCTCATCTCTCTCTGTATGCGTGCTGGCGTGAAACCCCGAGAGATTGTCAAACAACTGATTGGTATCCGTTGCAACAAACCTTTCGGAATTGGCCGGGAAAAGGTTCTTTCATGCTCGGATGCAATCTCCAAGATTTTTAACCTGTCTCTGGAAACAAAAGTTTCAGAGGCGCGTTATCCTGTTTCCACCTCGAATGCCACGGCGACTCAAGAAGAAATGATTGGCACTCAGAAAATCGTTTTTCCCTGTCCGGATTGTGGGTGTGAACTGATTTTTGGTGAAGGCTGTGAGAAATGTCATTTTTGTGGATATTCACGCTGCTATTAGGTTCTAAAGGCCGGACATCTTCTGTGATGTCCGGCCACCTCATAAAAAATGGAAGAAAAAGAAATGGACCCATTGGTTCTCACGAATAGTGAGGAAATCCTCCAGGTTCTTGCAGACATTGAGCTAAAAGGAGAGGGTTTTGTAACAGATACACTGATTGGAGAGGTGATTGACGCAGGGATTTCCGAACCGGATTTTTTCAAAGCCAGCGGTGTTGATCCAGAAGCTTATTATAAGGGAAATTCAAATGCCTGGGGAACTTACCAGGTTCGTCAAAGCAAGAAGGTCTACATGGTCTATGGGGGTGCAGGAAAGGTCCGACGGTCTCACATTGCAGACACGCCGTAAAAAACTTCCCAATTCAGTTCTTTGATCAGGTTCTGATTATTTTACGTTAAGATCGGATTTCTAAAAGGAGTTCTTTCTTTACTGGAAATGGCGGGTTCCCGCGTACCAGGAATTCTGGATTTTCCAAGTCTGTTTTATTGTAGTGGAGCGGATAACCCTGCATATCGGTCACGCTCCCGCCTGCTTCCTTGACGATGCAGTGGGCCGCAGCTGTATCCCATTCCATTGTTTTTCCAAACCGAGGGTAAAGATGGGCGCTTCCTTCTGCAACCATGCACAGCTTGATTGAACTGCCTGCACGGAGCACCTCGTAATTCTCCATTGTCTCAAGAAACCTTTCAAGTGTGCCGCCAATATGAGACTGGCTGGTCACAACTTTAAGTTTGTCCTCACGATAATCACTGGCGTGAATAGGAATCGGTCCTTGACCGGTGACCTTTTTAAAGGCACCTGATTGATCGACCGCATAGAACGTAATCCCCAGTGCGGGTGCATGGACAACCCCCAATACGGGCTTTCCTTCCCTAATCATCGCAATATTGACACTGAATCCAGTATTTCGTTTGATAAATTCTTTTGTTCCATCAAGTGGGTCGATCAGCCAGTAGACGGGCCAAGTCCGCCTTTTTTCATAGGAAATTTCTTCTGATTCTTCAGAGATCGCAGGGATGTCTGGAGTCAGGTTCTGAAGATCCGATAAAATGATTCGATGTGCGGCCAAATCAGCACGGGTGAGAGGCGAATGGTCTGCTTTCAAGGTGACCCCGAAATCCTGATCGCCATAGACCTCCATAATGGCCTTGCCGGCCTTTTCCGCGAGCAGAATGATTTTCGGCAAAATCTTATTTTTTAAACTCATTCGATCCATTATTTCTTTCATGGATTTAATTCTTCTTTCAATAAGTGGTTTGCACCTTGTGATACACAGATCGTTGCTTAAAAGGCGACAATGAGAACGCCTGCTGTGACGGCCATCTGGTAGAGGATTTGCGTGAAATCTTTTACCTCCCGGAGCCAGGCGATTTTCTCAATGCTTTCAGGAACCACGATGGTGTCCCCTGGGTCGAGTCGTAAAGACATGAGACCGTTTCCCCAGAAACGGCGCATCATTTTTCTGGAAATGGCTGTTCCATCGACCTTCAGGACGTATAAAGCTTTTGGATCGGCATCCTGGGTCATTCCTCCTGAGATTTTCAGATATTGAGAAACAGTGGCCTTCTGATCGTAAATAAACGCATTCTGGTTATAAACAGCGCCGATGACCTGAACCTGCTGTGGGCGTTCGGGAATGCTTAGATGATCCCCTTCTTCAAGAACAAGATCTGACTGCGTGTCGGCAAATGACTCTAGTTGATCAAGGGTAATGGCCACTCTGCCAATGGCTTTGGCTGTTCTCAGTTTTGCCAACAGGGCTTTTCGTTGCCCGATTGAGGCCTGATGCTGGGCCACTGCCTCTGGGGTGAGAGCGGCCTCAATCGTTGTAGCGGATTGAGAAAGAAGTTGTTGTTCAAGGCGGTCGATGGATTGATTAATCCGCATCTGTTGAAGGGTTTGAACGGATTCTCTCGTAAAAACACTTCCCTTAAGAAAGGCATTCTCGGTAAATCCGCCGGCTCGTTCAATCAGGGACGAGAGGCGTTCTCCTTTCTTGCTTGTGTAGGTTCCTGGAAACCGGACTTCTCCTTCGATTTTCACAGTGCGGTAGCGTTCCCATTCCGGGACCGTTTGGACGGAAAGATAATCGTCTTCGTGAAGAAGGATATTTGACTGAAGGTCGCCTGCGATGGCTTTTCGCAGGTTGATGGTTTTTCGCGCTATTTTCGGTCCGATCGGGGTGGGAGAAATACGGGTTAATTCTGCTTCCTCGAGGAAAGTATAGTTCTTCGTTCCACCGGCAATATTAATAAGATCTTTGATCCGCATGTTCTGGGCCCAGCGATAGGTTCCGGGGTGATTGACTGCCCCCGTGATGTGAATCTCTTTTTTTTGTGAAAAATCCCATTTATCAAAAATCCTGACTTCATCAAGTGGTTCAAGAAGCAGGTCGGCATTTTCATCCTGTAATAAAATGGCCTTTATGAGATTAAATGGAATTTTTTCTTCATGAAAATCCGGAGGAATCTTTCGAATGATCATGCCCTCAGGAAGATAGGATTCCGGATGTTCGGGGCGCTCCATGCCACCTGAGAGGGTGAAGAGGTCGGACAATTTCATGTTTTGCCGATATTCGTAGTTACCGGGACGATTCACCGCACCGAAAAGACTGACGGTTTTCCGCTCCGCCAAGTCCCACCGATTAAAGACGACAATGGTATCGTCGGGTTGAAGGACAATGTTTTGACTTTCGTCGTTCTCCAGCAGGAGGCGGCCAAGCGCGATTGAGAGATATTCTTTGTGATGATCAGGCGCCGCAATGCGTTCAATCAACGCGAACTTTAAAAGGCTTTCCGGAAGCAAATCTTCAATATTGCCAATGAGATCGCGTATCCGCATGCCTTCTTTCCATGCGTACTGCCCCGGGCGTACCACGTTTCCTTTAAGAAACACTGAATTGGTAACCTTCGCGTCAACGGAAAAAACCTTGACGACATCGCCATCTTTCAAAAGGAAGTTGCTTTTTGATGTCTTTTCTTTTGGGCGACTCTTTGATTTCAGATCCAGATCAAGAATGATTTTTGATTTATTTTCAAAAACCCGTTCAATCTGAACCTGTTGAAGGTAGGCGCTTGCACTGATCCCGCCGGCCATCTTGATGAGGTCTTGTAGGGAAGTATTTCCTTTCATTTCATAAATGGCAGGGGATTTAACGATCCCGGCAATCCCGACAAGGGGACCCACAGTCGGAATAAAAATTACATCTTCCGGCATCAGACGGATGTCGTCTCCTTTTTCTCCATGCAGGAGAAAATCGTAGAGGTCAAAATGAACAATCGTCTCTCCTTTTCTCTTGACCTGGATATTGCGCATCGTCCCGGTCTTTCCGGGTCCTCCGGATGCAAAAAGGGCGTTAATCAAGGTCGAGAGTGAAGAAAGGGTGTAACTTCCCGGCCGTCTTGCCTTTCCGACGACGAATACTCGAATTGATCTGAGACTGCCCATGCTGACATTCATGTTTACTTCAGAGCGTTTGAAATATCGGCTCAACTCTTTCTTTAAAAAAGTCTTTGCCTCCGCAAAAGTCATGCCCGACAGATGGAGAACGCCCATTTGGGGAAGAAAAACCTTGCCTTCCCGATCCAGCGTGGCACGATGACTGGCATTGACTTTCCCCCAAATGGATAGCAGAATTTCATCCCCCGGGCCTAGAAGATAATCTGGTCCGACTGGAACGAGATCGACTGATTCAAATCGCATCGGGGGTTGTTCAAAAAGATCGTAGCCGAATTGATCGATTTCCATTGAGATAGAGGTTAAGTCTTTTCCACGAAGCATTGCTTCAAAAGGAGAGAGGGGGTCCTCTGGAAGAAGAGGAAGCGGTTCTGGAAAATGAAAGGTGTCTTCACTTGCGCCAGTTGCTTTAGGTAGAGGCGGTGTTTCGATTTTTTTTTCTTGTTCTAAAAACTTCTTCCCTTGCTGGATTTGGGCAGGAGTCAAAGAATGACTCAGGGTTTCTATCTCTTTCGGAAAAGCGATATCATGCTGAAACAGAGAGAGCGCAATAAAAGAGAGGGCAACTAGATATTGAGCTGGCGTGTTTAATTTCGGGTCAGAGAAGTTTGACAAAAAAGATCCTGTAGAGAGGGCTCAATGAAACCTGTGTAAGAAGATTTGATTATAAGAGACACAGACTGAATGTCAATAGAAGGCATCTGGATGATTCTGTTCGGAAGACAAGCCTATTGACGGCATCTTCAAATCCTTGTTAGATAAGATATCATGAAATGCCCCGAACTGACCTTAAGTGCAGAGAAGCACATACGAGATACCTTGTCGATTGCCTTGGATCATACGACAAATAATCGTGTGATGATTGTCTACGATTCGCAGTCAGCATTATCGATGATTTTGACGCAAGCCTACCGGTCTGTACTTCCCGATGCCACAACCATGAATTTTGAGGAGTCGGATCCCTCATCGATTTTGGATGCCTTCGCAGATTTGTTGCCAGGAGATCTGGTTGTATTAATCCAATCCAGTAGTTTTAGACTAAGTCGATTCCGAATAAGGATTGATCTCTTCAAACGAGGGATTAAAGTGATTGAGCATCCGCATCTGGGGCGCATACAGGAAGTGGAATACCCTGTCTATCTGGACGCCCTTGCCTATGATCCAGCTTATTATCGAACCATTGGACCTTTTTTGAAAGAGCGAATTTCCCAAGCATCTCAAATCAAAATTGTCGGCTCGGGAGAAAGAACCTGTGAGAAAACAGAACTTATTTACGACTCGGCGTTTTTAGATCCAAAACTCAACATCGGCCACTATGTGGGCATGAAAAACACCGGTGGCCAGTTTCCGATCGGGGAAGTTTTTACGGAGCCGGAAGCACTCGATTATGTGAATGGCACAGTAGAATTGTTTGCTTTTGGAGATACCGACTTCAGGGTCAATGTTCCAGAGAAACCGTTTAAGGCGAAAATTAAGGAAGGAAAACTCGTTTCAACAGCGAATGCACCGAGTGCTTTTGAGTTTGTGCTGGATACGATTCGGGAAAAAGAGGAAGTTGTTTGGGTTCGGGAGCTTGGTTTTGGGTTAAATCGGGCATTCAGCCGGGATTGCCGTGTCAGTGATATCGGCACTTATGAACGAATGTGCGGGATTCACCTCTCACTAGGGGCCAAGCATTTGCAATATAAAAGACCCGGTTTTGCTAAAAAAGGCGGTTTTCATGTTGATGTTTTTGTGAATGCACATCGTGTCGAGATTGATGGCCTGACGGTCTTTGAAAAAGGGCATTATATGGAAATTCCTGACATGGAAGCCCTTTCATCTCATTCATGACAGAGGCTTGTCTATCAAATCCCCGATGGTTTTTTTGAGTCTATCTTCGGAGGTCGCCTTCTGGTGTTCCACATTGTTCTACATCAACCCAAGATTCCTCAAAATACAGGGAGCATTATACGCCTTTGTGCCAACAGCGGTACGGCATTGCATTTAATTAAACCCCTCGGATTTGATCTGGATGATACAAAATTACGCCGGGCGGGTCTGGACTATCGGGAATTTGTTGCCGTGCGAGTCCACGCTTCTATGATGGACTTTCAGCGAGATGTCAAACCTGTGCGTCTTTTTGCCTGTTCAAAATTCGGTCGCCGCCTTTATTCTACGGTGTCATTTTGTGAGGGAGACGCCCTCCTCTTTGGTTCCGAAACCGAAGGACTTCCTGTTTCTATTCGGAAGACGCTGCCGGACGATCAGGTGTTGTGTATCCCCATGATGCCCGATAACAGGAGCTTAAACCTCGCCAATGCTGTTGCTGTGATATTATATGAGGCATGGCGTCAGAACGATTTTTCAGGAGCAGGCGGTTTTCATAAATCATAACCTCCGTCTCTCTTCTCTTATTTCACACCACAAAAACAGGATAAATTGAATGAATCAGATAAAATCAATTTTACGCGAGCGAATTCTTGTGATGGATGGAGCGATGGGGACAATGATCCAATCGAAAAATCTGAGCGCGTCCGATTTTGGCGGGGATGTCCTTGAAGGATGCAATGAATATCTCAACATCACCCGACCTGATGTCATTCAGGAAATCCATGAAATCTATTTTTCCGCAGGGGCCGATATTGTAGAGACCAATACCTTTGGCGGAACAGGACTCGTTTTGGCAGAATATGGTCTTGAAGACAAAGTTATTGAGATCAATCGTGCGGGTGCGGAATTGGCCAGAGAGGCCGCACGCAAATTTTCAACAGTCGCGCGTCCTCGTTTTGTGGCCGGTTCTATGGGTCCCACCACAAAAGCAATTACTGTCACCGGCGGCGTACACTTTGATCAACTGGTCGCTGAATTCTCTCTTCAGGCCAAGGGCCTTATTCTAGGTGGCGTCGATTTTCTGCTCCTTGAAACAGCACAGGATACCCTCAATGTGAAGGCGGCTGTTATTGGTCTCCTGGAAGCATTGGAAGCGTGCGAGGCCTCCACTCCCATTATGATTTCCGCCACCATTGAACCGACGGGTACGATGCTGGCAGGCCAAGGGGTCGCAGCACTATACAGTGCGCTGGAACACCTGCCGATTCTCTCCATTGGCCTTAATTGCGCCACAGGCCCGGAATTTATGACCGATCATATTCGCACACTTTCGAGGATGGCCGCCTGCCTTGTCAGCGTTTATCCCAACGCCGGCCTTCCGAATGAAGAAGGTCTTTATGAAGAGACGCCGGAATCTCTCTCCGGAAAGCTGTCACGCTTTGTTGATGAAGGTTGGATAAATATTATCGGAGGGTGCTGTGGGACCACGCCGGATCATATTGCTTCCATCGCAAAAATGGTTGAAGGTAAGCCTCCGCGTGTTCCAAATCCCACTCAGGAAACGACTGTATCTGGCATCGATTTTCTCCAGATTGAAGATGAAAACAGACCGATTATTGTCGGAGAACGGACGAATGTGATCGGCAGCCGAAAATTCAAGCGCCTGATTATCGAAGGAAAGGTTGAAGAAGGGGCGGAAATCGGTCGGGGACAGGTGAAGAACGGAGCGCAGGTCATTGACGTCTGCATGGCAAATCCGGATCGCGATGAAGTGGCCGATATTGGTCCCTTTTTGGAGATGCTCAACAAGAAAACCAAGGCCCCGATCATGATTGATTCGACGGACGCTCAAGTCACTGAAACGGCTCTGAAACGTTGCCAGGGAAAGTCGATTATCAACTCGATTAATCTGGAAGAGGGAGAGACGCGTTTTGAACAGATTGTGCCGCTTCTCAAAAAATATGGAGGCGCCGTCGTCATCGGGTGTATCGATGAAGATCCTGATCAGGGCATGGGTATTACCTGTGAACGTAAGCTGGAAATCGCAAGGCGTTCATATACATTGTTGACCGATAAATATGGTCTCTTCCCCAGCGATCTAATATTTGATCCCCTCGTTTTCCCCGTCGGAACCGGGGATGCAAACTACATCGGTTCTGCTAAGGAAACCATTGACGGTATCCGTGTGATTAAAGAGGCTTTACCCGGCGTAAAAACGGTTTTGGGAATCAGCAATGTCTCATTTGGTCTTCCGCCAGCGGGCCGAGAGGTTTTAAATGCGGTTTTTCTTTATCATTGCGTGAAAGCGGGTCTTGATTATGCCATTGTCAATTCAGAAAAACTGGAACGCTATCCCTCGATTCCGGAAAAAGAACGCGCCCTTTCAGAAGACCTTCTATTCTGGAGAGGAGCGGATCCAGTTGCTTCGTTTGCAGCCCATTTCAGGGAGAAAAAAGAAAGCCCCAAAAAAGATCGACCGAAACTTCCTCTGGATGAACGTTTGGGACAATATATTATCGAAGGGTCGAAGGAAGGCTTAGTTGACGACCTGAACCTGAAACTCAAAGAAGCCTCGCCTTTGGATGTGATTAACGGCCCGCTCATGACCGGGATGGCAGAGGTCGGACAGCTCTTTAATCAGAATGAACTGATCGTTGCCGAAGTCCTCCAATCAGCCGAGGCGATGAAGGCCGCGGTTACGTATCTTGAACAGTTTATGGAAAAAGAGGCGAGTTCCAGCCGTGCAAAGGTCCTTCTTGCGACGGTGAAGGGTGATGTTCATGATATCGGGAAGAACCTTGTAGAGATTATCCTTTCAAACAATGGTTTTGAGGTCATTAATCTGGGCATCAAAGTGCCTCCCGAAACCTTGATCAAGGCCGTGCGTGCCGATCAGCCTGATATGATCGGGTTGTCCGGGCTTCTGGTGAAATCGGCGCATCAGATGGTCACCACGGCCAAAGACTTAAAAGAGGTTGGTATTGATCTGCCCATTTTGGTCGGAGGGGCTGCGCTGACGAAGCGTTTTACCAATATGAAAATTGCGGAGGCCTATGCCGGACCCGTCCTCTATGCCAAAGATGCCATGGATGGTCTTGCCCTTGCCAATCAAATGTCAGACGATGAAGCCCGTCCTCAGTTAATTGAAAAATTAAAGCGAGACATCCTCCCAGAATCCTCCTCCCTGACGACTGAAAAAAAGATAGAAGGGAATGTAGGCGAGGATAATAGAACCTCGATGGTGCGATCTGATCATGCCCTTCCTGCGGCACCCGATTTCATCCCTCACTTGATTCAGTCAGGTCCTTTGAATGAGCTATTTCAGTTTATCAACCCATCCATGCTCTATGGGAATCATCTTGGCTTGAAGGGAAGCCTTGAACGTCTTCTGAAAGAAGGAGATGAAAAAGCAAAAAATCTCCACGCACAGGTTGAGGCTATGAAAGAAGAAATTATTTCAGAAGCGCATCTCACGGCTCAAGGTATTTATCGATTCTTTCCATGCCAGTCAAAAGGCGATGACCTTCTAATCTATGATCCGGACAATCAATCCCGTGTACTGGAAACATTCACTTTTCTGAGACAGCAGGGCCGTGGAAATCTCTGCCTCTCCGACTATTGCCGGAGGAAGGATTCCGGGGAGATGGACTCGATTGCCTTCTTTGTCGTAACCCTGGGGCAGGGGGTGAGGGTTCTTTCTGAAAAATGGAAAGAATCGGGAGATTACCTTCGCTCTCATTTGCTTCAGGCGATTGCGGTGGAAGGGGCAGAGGGCTTTTCTGAATGGCTCCATCAAAAAATACGTGTAGACTGGGGTATTGGAGATCCTAAAGAGATGACGGTTCGGGAAGTTTTGAAAAACCGCTACCAGGGCATCCGTGTCAGCTTCGGATACCCGGCCTGTCCTGATATGTCTGATCAGTCCAAATTGTTCAGGCTTTTAAATGCCACTTTGGAAATCGGTGTAGAACTCACCGATGGAGAGATGATGGACCCGGAGGCCTCTGTTTCAGCCCTCGTTTTTCATCACCCCGATGCGCGCTATTTCCGTGCAGACTAGGCTAAAAATCCAAAAACTTGTATTGCTGAAATGCTGTGGGGTCTAATA
>JBHHWW010000030.1:0-16232 GCA_046756725.1 Nitrospiria bacterium
GGATGCTATAGGCAATAAAAAACCCGCTAAACCTTTGTTTATACGGCTTAACGGGCTTTTCTAGGTTCTTGATGAACCTTGTTCTGGTGGAGGCGGCGGGATTTGAACCCGCGTCCGAAAATATTACTCCAGAGACCCCTACATGCTTAGTCTTTGATTTGGATCTCGCATCGGAGACCGCCCAAAGACAGGTGGTCTCTTCTGCCAGCCTCAATGAATCTCATCCGTCTCCCCTGAGGCGCAAGGAAAGAACCAGCCTGCTGTCTGTCATCTTCCTCTCCGCACAGGCGAAGGAGGGTCGATGTCGCCGCCTCTAGGCAGCGAGGGCTAACTGATCGTTAGCAACTATCAATTTCCCATTTGTTTTACGAGCCCAATGGGACCTCGGCATGCGCTCCCTGGCTTCCTATCCCCGTCGAATCCATTCGCCCCCAATATATGAAGATTGACATTCCTAACCACGGCCTCTCAAAGCCCTCTCCATCTCTCTCTGAGCGGTTTTTTTAGCAGCCGTCTCACGCTTGTCATAGAGCTTCTTCCCCTTGGCAAGCCCCAGCTCAACCTTTGCCCAACCCCGCTTAAAGTAGACCTTCAAGGGAATCAGGGTCAATCCCTTCTCCCGCGTTTTTCCTAAAAACCGGCTGATCTCCCGCTTTTTCAGCAGGAGTTTCCGGCGCCGTGTGGGTTCGTGATTGGCCAGATTTCCGTGGCTGTACGGACTGATGTGGCAATTGTAAAGATAGATCTCTTCTTTTTCAAGGCGTGCAAAGCTGTCTTTCAGGTTGATCCGGCCTTCACGAAGTGACTTGACTTCCGTCCCGTAAAGAGACATGCCCGCTTCAATTTTTTCGAGAATAAAATATTCATGAAAGGCCTTCCGGTTGGTGACAACCACCACCACTTCTTTTTTTGATTTAAGTAACATCAACCCACACCAATGGAACATTGACTCTTAGAAAACCCTACTATACCATCTTAAGGATGCAGAAGAGAAAATCGCCCGCGCTCATTGCGCCCGTCTTACAGACCTTGGCAAAAAATTTCGGGCTTGAAAAAGGCATGGCGGTTTATGCCTTGAAGAAGAAATGGCCGGAACTGGTTGGAGAAACCATCGCGGCCCACACAGAGCCGGAAAAAATGCGGTTTTCCACACTCACGCTTCGCGTCGATGGGGCAGCCTGGATGCATGAGCTGACTTTTTTAAAGGCTGAGATTATTCAAAAACTCAACAAAGCCCTTGGAAGCGGGTCTATTCAAACGCTTTACCTCCGCATGGGTGCTCTTTCACCTCAAATAATTCTGAAAAAAAAAACATCCACTGCTTCTTTGAAACCGCTCTCTGAGGAAGAGAGTGAATTTTTTAATCAACAACTTTCTTCTGTCAGAGACGATGCGCTGAAGCAGATTATCTCAAAGGCCATGCAGAAACACTTGATCTAAATGTAAAGAGTCGATTCAATGACTGTGAATTCCTGCCTTAAGTTGTCCGATAACATGAGACTCATTCGAGGATTTCGTGTTGTGATCCGCCACCCGATTTGTGCTGGGCAATGGACGCCATCAAACGGCGAGCATTTTTCGAACTCCTCAAAAAGATAAGCCGCTTCTTCCAGGGCTTGCTAATTTTCAAGAGAGATCATTCCGACAGAATGGTCGTTTTTGTAATAATCATTGGTTTGTGGTTGTCGAAAACAACTTCCATTGTTTTTGACAGGGTTTCTATGGTTTTCGTTTACGTCATTGTAATCAGAGGTTCCTTTTTTGATTTTTCTCTTCTCTGTGCTACTCTCAATTCACCTTAGTAATTCTAAGCCATCTCTAAAAAGACTCGTTACCGGGTCTTTTTATCGTTTTTAAATCCCCAAGGACACCATGTCCCGATCCTCTCCCGGAAAACAAATGCCTTTCTTTTATTTTATCTATATCGTGTCTACCCTTTGTTTTCTTGCTTTCTCTCAAGTTGTAAAAGGAGAAGAACCTGAAGATCTTTTTTCGACATTCAGTTTGCCCGAACAACCCGCTTTTTTAAAAAAAGAAGACCTTGTCGATCCGGCTCGAAACGAAAAGGAAAAAGTCTCTCCTCTTTCAATTTCGACCCCCCAATCTCCGCCCTCCTTCTTCAAAAAGCTGAGTAATGCCTTTCAACAGAAGACGACCTGGTGGGGGTATCTTCGCAATGAGACAGCCTTTCGGATCGTTAAACCCAGGCGTTTTGACAAGGTGTTGAATATTTTCTCACTGGAGGGTCGCTACACCATCAATCACAGGTTTCAACTTTCAGGTCGTTTACGCGCTTTTTATGATGCCGTCTACGACCTTGAAAACCTTGAGGCAATCCACCCTCCCAAAAAAAGCGTGACGCCTCAGGAAAACCGAATGATTGAGGTGGTACAAAAACGAATTACCTTGCAGGAACTCTATCTGGACACGCGTTTCAGGTCGTTTGATATTCGAATCGGGAAACAAATTGTCCGCTGGGGGGTGGTCGAAGGGGCCCGCGTTACAGATGAAATCAATCCCCAGGATTTTTTTGAACTGATCCTGAGGGATATCGATGACCGCTATATTCCGCTCTTCATGGTCAGGACTGATATTTATCAGGGCGCGAACACCTTCCAGTTGATTTTTATTCCAGAAGTCCGTGGACATCGCCCGGCGCCGCGCGGCACAGAATGGGAACAGTTCCGCCTGTTGCCCGGTTTGGTCAAACCAGAACATGCATGGAAAGACTTTCCAGACAAGTTCGACAATACAGAAGTCGCATTCCGGTGGAGTCGGGCATTTTCCGGCTTTGAAATTTCAGGAAGCTATTTTTACACATGGGATGACTTCCCTTCGTCATTCAGGAGCATTGCCGGTTTCGGTGGTGCGGGACTGATTGGAGATGAAAGCTTCGACCCGAAATACAGTCGGCTCTCGATTCTCGGAGGAACGCTTTCAAAAAGCTTTCCGGATTTTATTTTTAATGCAGAGGCAAGCTATGTCGAGGGAAAAAACTTCGGCGGTCGATCCCTGGATGGGGGTGAAATAAGACAGCAGAATATTCGAAGGGATTATTTTAAATATGCGATGGGCGCTGACATCACTTTTATGAAAACCGATTTTTCTCCAGCCCTGATTCAGCAATATATTTTAAATTATGATGACCGGATCATTCAGGATCGACTCGACACCGTTCTTGCCCTTTTTGCAAAAAAGGAGTGGGTCAATCATCTTTGGTCGGGCAGTCTGTTTGTCCTCTATTTTATGAATGATGACGAATGGCTTATTCGACCGAGAACAGATTACAAATTAACAGATCAACTCCGGATTTCTTTGGGTTTTGATCTCTTTGAAGGAGATCCCGGGAGCGCACTGCCGGGAGAATTTAATTTCATCGGCTTTTTCAATGAAAATGATCGGGTTTTTATGGAACTCAACTACGGTTTTTGAAAGGGAGACAAGACTGATCTTAAGCCTTACGTCCTCCCAATGTTTCCTGCTTTTTCGATTGCCTCTCACTCCGTCAAATTGACCAGGGTTTTCCCTACAGCGTCACAATGTCGTATTGTTCGATGTGTAAATTAGAATCCGCCTTAATGATGATCTTTTTTTTGAACTCCTTTTCAAGCAGTTCGACTTCCTGACGGGCTTCATCAAAGAGCAGCATGGCGACTGTGGGATGGACCCCGATCATGATTTTACGGTCCCGGGGGGAAGCCCCGATACGTCGTATTTCCCGGAATAGTTCGTGGGAAACGGTGGTTGGAGACTTTGTCTGCCCCCTCCCCTCGCAATAAGGGCAGGGCACGCAAAGAATCCTCAACAAGTCCTCACGTCGCCGTTCACGTGACATCTGAACCAGTCCGAGCTCTGAAAGTTTTAAGACGTTGGTTTTCGCCTTATCATTTTTCAGGGCTTCATGGAGCGCCTGCATGACTTTCTCCCGATTTTTTTCTTTGTCCATATCAATGAGGTCGATGACAATAATGCCGCCGATGTTCCGCAGACGCATTTGACAGGCCGTTTCTTTTACCGCCTCCATGTTGGTCTTGAAGATGGTCTCTTCGAGATCCCGCTTTCCAACAAAACGTCCGGTGTTGACGTCGATTACGGTCAAGGCCTCCGCACGGTCAATCACAATATAACCCCCTGATTTCAACCAGACCCTACGATTCCTTGCTTTGGAGATCTCCAATTCAACGCCATAGGCGTCAAAAATCGGTTCGGATTTGTTCCACAGCGTAATACGAGGGAGAAAAACCGGGAGATATTTTCCGACAAATTCCTTAATCCGTTCGTATTCCAGCTTTGAATCAATGATTAAGCGCTTGACATCTTCTGTAAAAAAGTCTCGAACTGTTTTAATAATGAGGTCGAGATCATTATGAAGCAGGGCGGGAGAAGGGAGTTTTTCTTTATTCTCAAGAATATTTTCCCAGACGCCTTCCAGAAAATCGATATCCTGCTTAAATTCGTCTTCTGTCATTCCATCGCTGACCGTCCGGACGATATACCCATGTCCTTTCTTTCGATGTTTATGGATCATTTCTTTCAAACGTCGACGTTCTTCCTCCTGCGTAATTCGGCGTGAAACGCCGACGTGATTGACCATCGGCATGTACACCAAATACCGGCCCGGGAGCGATACATAGGTCGTCACTCTAGGCCCCTTGGTTCCGATGGGTTCTTTTGAGACCTGAACAACAATTTCTGTCCCTTCCTTCAGGAGTTTCTCAATGGGTTGTAATGTTCTTTTTTTCGAGCGTTTGACAACGGGGACCGGCGCTTCTTCTGTTTCTTCCAGGTCCAGCTCGTCTTCATCCCCGTTACTTTCACTCTCAGGGGTGTTCCCATTGCGCTCATCGCTTTCGGCTACTTGCTCTGTTTCATCTTCTGTGGTTTTCTTCTCGTGTGCTGGAAAAATATCTGCCACATAAAGAAAGGCTGCTTTTTCCATCCCGATATCAACAAAAGCGGCCTGCATGCCAGGCAGCACTTTGACTACTTTTCCTTTATAAACATTTCCGAGAATGCCGCGGTCTTTCTTCCGGTCAAAGTAAATTTCCGTGATGATTCTATTTTCAATGAGTGCGACACGCGTCTCTTCCCGGACGGCATTAATGATAATTTCAGTTTGCATACACTCCTCTTTTTTTCAGTTTTTAATCGTTTTGTCGTTACAATGATCGTCATTTAATCATAATAGAGATGGCCTACGTCCACCTTCTTAGCTTAATATTTAATAGCAGTCCCAACATCGCCAGGGTTGTGACCATGGCGCTGCCCCCGTAACTGATTAAAGGCAGTGGCACACCCACAACCGGCATGACCCCTAAAGTCATTCCGACGTTGACAAAAAAATAGAAAAAAATCAATCCGATCACGCCGATAGAAATGAGGGAACCCGAGATATCTTTTGATATTGCGGCAACTTCAATCGCCCACAAGATGATTAAAAAAAATAATATAAACAGTGTGGCAACACCGATGAATCCCCATTGTTCCGCCAGAACGGAAAAAATAAAATCCGTGTGTCTTTCAGGCAGAAAACGCAACTGGCTCTGCGTTCCACCAAGAAAGCCTTTTCCAAAAAATCCTCCTGAACCGATGGCAATTTTAGACTGAATAATCTGATATCCGGTGCCTGCCGGATCACTTGAAGGATTCATAAAAGTCAAAATCCGTTCTCTTTGATAGGTCTTTAAGTGGGTCCAGATAGAGAGGCCGATGAAGGGAAACGACATGACTGAAAGGAGGATCGAATACACCAGAAACCGGGAATGAAATCCGATGATGAAGATCATGCTTAAAAAAATCGATAAAATCGATAAGGCCGTTCCCAGGTCAGGTTGTTTCATGATTAAAATCATCGGCAAGAGAAGTATCCCGGATGGCACCAGTAATTCTCTCAGGGTTAACCCGTCCTCAGGATAATGGTCCGAAAAATATTTTGCCATGGCCAGAAGGGTGCCGATTTTAGCCAGCTCCGAAGGTTGAAATGAGAAGTTTCCAATGGCAATCCACCGCTGCGCCCCCATCCCGCTCCGGCCGATCAAAGGAACGAGCACCAGTAAAAAAACTGTGATGCCATAGATGGCATAGGCATACCGGATAATTTCCCGGTAATTCACCCACGCGGACATCAGAAATGCCAGTCCACCCACGACAATCCAGTAGATTTGTTTCAGATAAAGCGGGGCGCCCTTTGTCGAAGACGATGTCGGAGAAAGGCCTGTCACGCTATAGATGGAAAGCACGCCGATTGCGAGGACAAGACCCAGCGCCATAAAAAAAAATCGATCAGAGGTTGAAAAAATCTTCTGCCTATTATCCAAGGTCTGCCTGTTTTTTTCTGGGGCTGGAAGAAACTGCTTCTCCGAAGTAGGCTTCAAAGACCCTTTGGGCGATCGGGGCGGCTGTCACGCCGCCATGTCCCCCATTTTCGACCAACACAACGACCGCAATTTCCGGTTTTTCAATCGGTGCGAATGCTGCGAACCAGGCATGGTCCTGAAGTTTTTCAGGCAGGTCTTCATGGGTTTCTCCTTTTCTTCCAACCACTTGAGCCGTTCCGGTCTTTCCTCCGACGGCAACATGTGTCAGACGGGACCGCTTTCCTGTCCCGGCAGGTTCTGAGACAACCCCGGCCAAGGCATCTCGAATAAGGGTGAGCGTTTTATTCGAGATTTTTAAATCTCTTCCCTTGCGCAGAGGCACTTCATTCAGTTCGCCTGTTTCATGGTTTCTCGTCCCTTTCAAGAGATGCGGGCGATTCAAAATCCCGTTGTTTGCCACCGCACTGATCATGCCTGCGAGTTGGAGAGGCGTGGTCGAAACAAAACCCTGCCCGATGGATGCCGAGAGGGTTTCCCCTGGAAACCAGGGCTCATGACGGACTTCGCGCTTCCAGTTCTTATTTGGAATAAGCCCCCCTTTTTCAAAAGCGAGATCAATGCCAGTCGGTTTTCCCAAGCCGAAAAGAAGAGCGAATTCCGAAATTTTATCAATGCCCAATCGTCGGCCCAATTTATAGTAATAAACATCGCAAGACTCGACAAGAGAGCGATGAAGGTCCACTTGACCATGCCCCTCTTTCTTCCAATCGAGATAATTTCGATTACCAAACTGCACCTGGCCATTGCATTCAATCTGTTCTAATGGCGACATCGTATTGGTTTCCAGAATGGCCGTGCTGAGAATAATCTTAAATATCGAGCCCGGGGGGTATTGCCCCTGGATGACACGGTTTGTCAGCGGGTGCTCTTCGTCTTCCAGGAGGCGCTTCCATACTTTTGAGGAAATCCCCCTGGAAAGAAGATTCAGGTCAAAGGCCGGATGGCTGACCATGGCCAATATTTCCCCGCTGTCCGGACGGACCACAACCACCGTTCCTGGACGATCTGACAATGCCGATTCCGCTGCTTTCTGAAGTTTCAGGTCAAGCGTCAGAAAGAGATCGTCCCCGGGTTGCGGGGGTATGACCTCGACCACCTTCCTCTCATGACCCAGGACATCTACTTCAATTCGCTTTTCTCCGGAAGCGCCGCGGAGCGACGCATCATAAGTCTGTTCAATGCCGTATTGGCCGATAATGCTGCCCCGTGTCACATTTTGAAATTTTCCTTCTGAAAGTTGTTCTGCGGAGATTTCCCCCACATACCCAAGCAGGTGTGCCGCCATTTCTCCATAGAGCGCATGTCTTTTAAATTCTGCTTCGATCTTGACCCCTGGTAGTTCGAGTCTATGCCCCTCTATTCTGGCAACTCTCTCCATGGAAAGATCTTCCCTGATTTTGATAGGGCCGTAGGGATCGCGTCCGTTTTCCGCCAACCGGGCGGATACCTCTTTTTCCGGTATTTGAATGAGCGTCGAAAGACGCTTCATCACACGCCGCTGGTTTTCCCTGTCTCCCATATCTTCGACCACGAGATAAAGGGTAAAACTAGGGACATTTTTAACCAGGAGCGCCCCGTTTCGATCATAAATTTGTCCTCGTACAGGAGGAATTTCGACGGTTCTAATACGGTTGTTTTCAGACAGGCCGAGATAATATGCGCCATGGACAACCTGAAGGTACCATGCCCGGAGAAGCAGCAGGAAGAGGCTCACCACAGTGAAAAAGAAGAACCAATAAATGTTCCCTTCCAGGCTTCTTTTTTTATCCGAAGGGAAATAACGGCTTCTCATTTTCAAAAAACCTGTTTTTATTCATTTTGGATCGCATAAACATAAAAAATCCGACTGAAAATACGGTGTTATAGAGTGTCTGAACCAGCATCTTACCAATCGACAGAGAAATTGTCTCTTCCAGGTGAAATCCGTTCAAAAAAAGAAGTGCAGAAAAATCGTGGAAAAATAAAATAAGAAAGAATAAAAGACAGTAGGCTCGAAACGTCAGTTGGAGAAAAACCTTTCCAAAAAACCCGGAAAGCAGCCCCAGCAATCCTTTGAAAACGAAGTTTATCCCCAGGATTCCCATGGCATATACATCCAGAACCCCCCCTATTAACAAACCCCAAAGAAGACCGCGAATCTGTCCCCAATGCCAAGCCAGCGGCAAAACCAAGATCAATGAAAAATCGGGCCGGATGCCGCCAATGCCAATTTTTTCAAAGAAAAGGGTCTGAACTGGAATGAGCAGCAAAACCATTAAAATCAGGTAAGGCCATTTCAAAAAATACTTCCTTCCAATGATTCAGAAAGATCGTTTTGATTAGAATTGATCTTCAATAGAGCGGATGACAAGCACTTCTTCATGACGGCTTAAATCCGTTGTGGAGATTTTCACCTGGAGAAACTTCAGAGATTTATCGTTTTTAATCTCTACAACCTCTCCAATATAAAGTCCTTTTGGAAAACTGCCTTCCATCCCGGAAGTTACGACGCGATCTCCTGTTTCGACTTTCGAATCATGCTGCAAATATTTAAGCCGAAGCGTTCCGGCGTTCATCCCCTGCGCAATGCCTGCATCCCGCGTTTCCTGAACAATCGCGCCGATCGCGCTGTTTCGATCGCTAATCAGCTGAATCTGTGCGTAATCGGGGCCGATATTTACCACTTTTCCAATGACGCCATCGGGAACAAGGACACCCATATCAGGCTGAACGCCATCTCGTTTGCCCTTGTTGATCATGATGGTGTCAAACCACTGTGCCGGGTTACGGGCAATGACTTCCGCTGTAATGAGATCAAGGCGGGACCGTTTCTTAAAATCCAAAATAACCTGGAGCCTTTTCGCCAGTTTGGTTTCTTCTATGAAACGGTTGTTGTCTCCCTTTAATTTTGAAATCATCTGTTTAAGCCGCTTGTTTTCTTTTCGCGCATCGACCAAATAAAGATAGCCATACCAAGCTTGTCCGACCCCTTCAAAAAGAGAATCCAGACTTTGCTGAAAATAAGAGATGGTCATGACAATCGGAGGGCCAATCCATTTTGCTGTTTTTTTTTGCAGCATTGGAGAAAGCAGGAGAACCAGAATGACAATGGCAATGAAAAGGACTAAAAGCCGCTTGTAAAGATGGATTAGATGGACCATCGCACAGCCCCGCTAGAACTTATCTTGCTGATTCTGAGGCAATCGATATTTTTTTCAGAAGGCTTAACTGGTCCAGGGCTTTTCCCGTTCCGAGCACAACGGTTGTCAGGGGATCGTCAACAGTAATAATCGGCAGATTCGTTTCCTCACGCACAAGGGTGTCCAAGCCCCGCAATAATGCACCCCCGCCCGCAAGCACAATCCCTCTGTCAATGATATCCCCTGCCAGTTCCGGCGGGGTATTTTCAAGCGCCACCCGAATGGCATTGATGATGCTGCTGACCGGTTCCGACAGCGCCTCCCGGACTTCACTGTCATCAATCACCAGGGTTTTTGGAATTCCTGAAATCAGATCTCTCCCCTTGACCATGAAGGTCCGTACTTCTTCCAGGGGATAGGCCGACCCGATCTCACACTTGATCTGCTCTGCCATGTGATAGCCGATTAAGATGTTATGCTTCCGCTTAATGTACGAGACAATTGCTTCATCCAGTTTATCGCCTGCAGTTCTCACCGACTCTGAGTAAACAATGCCCGCCAGCGAAATCACAGCGATGTCCGTCGTTCCGCCTCCGATGTCAACCACCATGTTTCCCGAGGGTTCCGCAATGGGGAGCCCGGCGCCGATCGCCGCGGCAATCGGTTGCTCAATGAGGTAGATCTCTCTTGCGCCGGCCATCTCAGCGGAGTCGCGGACTGCCCGCTGTTCGACCTGTGTGATCTTCGATGGAATCCCGATAATGACCCTGGGTCGGACAAAGGTCGTTCGATTGTGCGCCTTTCTGATAAAATAACTCAGCATCTTTTCTGCAAAATCAAAATCAGCAATAACGCCGTCTTTCATTGGCCGAACCGCTGAAATATTTCCCGGCGTGCGTCCCAGCATTTTTTTTGCTTCCGTTCCAATGGCGACCACTTTTCCCGACCGCCGTTCACTCGCCACGACCGATGGTTCGTTGATGGTAATCCCTTTTCCTCGACAATAAACCAGCGTGTTTGCGGTTCCTAAATCGATTGCCAGATCATTTGAGAAGCATCCTAAAATTGCGCTTATCAGCCCCATTTCACCCTTATTCTCTTCTCAGACGGTTTACTTCAGCAATATCAATGACCTGTGTCCCGGCCAGTTCATCTCCCAGTCGAATCCCCTTTGGATTCCCAACGACCAACAACGATTCAAAGCCAATGACCACAAGTGCGATCAGCCAACCGACAAATGGAACCTGCGTGAGTAAATAGGCGATCCCCAGAGGGAAATTCCGAATGGTTGATTCTTTAAAGGATGTGTTCCCGCCTCCCGCCTGAATGAGTGGTTGGAGGCCGATGAGTCGTTTGCCGATACCTTTCCCTTTGAAAAAGCCGTCGACAAACAAAAGATAGGTGAGTGCGGCGAGGACGCCACTTGGAAAGGGGATTTGGCTGATCGCGGAAGCGACAAGAAAATCGACAAACTTTGCGATAAACCGATTTAGAACGCTTGCCTTGGGATAAGCCGAGGAGTTCCCAAGGCCTTCTCCCTGGTCGACCAACAGTAGAACCTTTCTTCACTACATGCAGAAAAATACGACGCTATTTACAAATTGTCCTTACATAAAAAACTGGATGACATTATAATCAGAATCCAAAAATCGATGCAATATAATTCATCCAGGTGTGCTGTGACGCAAAAGTTGATCCGAAATATGATGACGTCTGTCTCACTCATCATCCCGGTATTTAATGAAGAAAGAATGCTTCCCCGGTTTTTATGCAACCTGGATGGGACGATGATTCATGAGATTATTTTTGTGGATGGCGGAAGTCAGGATCAAACGATGCGCCTTCTGGAAAATTGGAAAAAGGAGAAGGCATCCGACCCTAGAAATAGAAGCGACAAGATTATCGTTTCAAAATGTAGGAGTCGAGCAGTTCAGATGAATGAAGGCGCAAGACAGGCAACCGGTCAAATCCTTCTCTTTCTTCATGCAGATTCAAGATTGCCATCCGATGCAATCCCTGCGATCCAGGATCAACTCGCTAACCCGTCCATCGTCGGAGGGGCCTTTCATCTGCAGATCGAGGCTTCTCACCTGTTTTTAAAAATGATTTCCTGGATGGCAAACCTGAGATCCAATTATTTAAAACTCCCTTATGGTGATCAGGGATATTTTGTTCGAAGAACTGTTTTTGAGGAAATAGGCGGATATCCCCCTCTTCCTCTCTTGGAAGATGTTGCTTTTTTTCGTCGTTTACGAAAAAAAGGGAACATCATTCTATTAAAAGAGCGAGTTCTCACCTCGCCCCGGAGATGGCATAAAAAAGGAATGGTTTATACCAGTTTTCGGAACATCCTCATTCTTGTCCTGTACTTTACAGGCGTCTCTCCGACACGTCTCGCCAAGTGGTACAACGCTTAATCTCGGTGCAGTTGACCCCTCTCCAGCGAGTGCTATACTTTTTTATAGAAAGCAATCGGGGGCCGAGGGGCAGGGATCAGGGGTCAGCATTCCCATCGAAATTTATCCTTTATTACCTACGAAACCCTTTCCCGGTTATTTTGTGTTTTAGTCTTCCTAAATAAAAATTCCCGTTCCCCGAAATGCTGACCTCCTGATCCTGAATTTTTGTAGCCATCCACTCCAGCAAATCCATGTTTCCTAAAGTTCACATGCCTTTCTACCGATAAAGAAATTACCTGCTATAATTTTTTTTAAGCAATTGACTGTGTCAAGGGAAAGAAAGACAAATGAAATATCAAAAAAATCCCCCCCCCACACACATATCACTCCCTCCTCATAGCAGCGCACTCCCGGGGTTAACGGATGTCATAAAAACCAGGAAAAGGAGATAAAAACATGAAGAAACGGACAGTGATGATCCTCACGTTTGTATTATTTGGTCTTACCGGCACTTTTTCTTATGCCGGAGAGAAAGAGGTGGCATATGATTTGGCGACCCTCTTTCGATCTGCACGCGGCGTCATTTCCAAAAACCAGAGTCACATCAATGATCCTAATGTTGGAGACAAAGGGCTTTCTGCGGACAAGGTCATTGCAGATGCGAAGGCCAACTTTAAAGCTGCCACGGCAAAGGATTTGGATGAAAGTAATTCTTTTGTTCAGGCGGAGTTAACGGCCATTGCTGATGTGATGAACGAAGCGCAGGACCTGATCAACGAAGAAGGAAAAGGATTTAAAGGGTTTTTACCCGCTGTGTTTGCCGCTCAGGTGGCGTCCAGATTCTCTAAAAATCAAAAGGGAAAGGCAAAAATAAAACTGACGGCACCTAAAAAATATGTCCGCAACCGAAAGAACCGGCCGGATAAATGGGAACATGCCGTCATTGAGAAGACCTTCAAATCGTCAGGTCATGAAAAAGGGAAGACGGTTTCTGAGGTCACCGAGGTGAAAGGCAAGAAGGCCTTCCGCTTCATTCTCCCTGAATATTACAAAGAATCCTGCCTGAAATGTCATGGCGGACCCAAGGGTGAACTGGATATTACAGGCGGTAAAAAAGAGGGTGGGACCCTGGGTGAGCTGGGTGGTGCCATCAGTGTCATCTTGTATCAATAAAAAAGAGATCAAAAACAGGCGAGTGAAATGGAAAGAGGATGTTGTGACACCCTCTTTCCATTTTCCACCCATCACTTCAGAGGAAATGAAATGAATCAGTCAAGCCAGTGGTCAGCAAAGTTTAACGATTTCCCAATCAAGAAAAAATTGATGGTATTTTCCGGGATGCTCCTGATCGCGTTGGTATTTACCAATGGGCTGGGAGGGCTTACGGCATCGAATCTGTACAGTGCGATGGAGGACATGCGCACGGATATTCAAGGCATGCAGAAGGAAACCTTGTCGGTGAAAGAGGCCCTTGAAAAACAGAAAGAGACCTTCAAAGGGTTGGACGTTTCGGAAAAAGCAATGAAGACATTCTCCAGTTTTAAATACTGGATGACCGACCTGTCTGTGAGCTGGCTGAATGAGGCGGAAGAGAATGCGGATGTCTCCAAAGAAGATCTGGAAAAGTTATTGAAAGAGATGTCTCTTTTTACCTCCCGACAAGATCTTGAAAAAATAAATGCCCACGTTGAAAAAATCCATGCGTTGGGCCTTGAAGCAGTGGATGCCTACATCGATGAAAATCGTGTCAAGGGGAATTCATTATTGTCTGAATTAAAAAGGGAGGCCAGCGCCGCTGATCAAATATTTCTGTCCATTGCCCATGCGCAGCGGAAAGAGGCGACGTTGGCAGACAAAGCCGCATTGACTGCGATGGAAACGACCCTTGAAGGTGCTGACAAGGTGATCATCGCATCCAATGATGCGATCGACACGGCAGGCAACAGCCTGATGGGAAGCGCCATTTTGCTGATTGTCGTGATTATCGCATCGATTTTAATGACACGATTCAGCATCCGCTCTCTGGTGACGCCCATCGAAACCATCGTGCAGGCCATGCGGGTTTTGGCAAGGGGAGATGTGTCTGTCGAGATCCCGCCCGTAAGAGAAAACGAAATGGGGAAATTGGCAGAGGCCCTACAGGTTTTTAAAGACAATAAGATCGAGTCAGACCGTCTGGCTGAAAGGCAGTCTGCCGCGCAAGCGGCAAAACTGCAACGATCAGAAATGCTTGAACGGCTGATCAAAAATTTCGATGGCAAGACGGAGGAAGTCCTCAGGACGGTAGAGACGGCTGCCACAGGTCTACAGAAAACGGCAACACAGATGGCAGATGTCGTGGAAGAAGTGGATGCGCGTTCATCCAATGTTTCCACGGCATCGGAAGAAACATCAAGCAGTGTCCAGACTGTTGCCTCTGCTTCAGAAGAATTGTCCATTTCGGTCAAAGAAATCTCCCAACAGGTTGCAAAGACCTCTCTGGTCGTGAACGAGACGGTTACAAAGGCGGAAAAAGCAGATCAGGCAATCGGCGCCTTGTCAGGGGCCACTGAGAACATCGGCAAGGTGGTCGCCATGATTAAAAGCATTGCAGAAAATACCAACTTATTGGCCCTCAATGCCACGATTGAAGCGGCGCGCGCCGGTGAAGCAGGAAAGGGTTTTGCCGTGGTCGCGTCAGAAGTAAAAACCCTGGCGAATCAAACGACGAAAGCAACCGATGAGATTTCGGGTTTTATCACCGATATTCAAGAGGTGTCTCAGGAAGTGATTTCATCTCTGAATACAACGATCAGTGGCGTCAGAAGCATTAATGAATATACCAGCGGGATAGCCTCTGCGGTGGAAGAGCAAAGTGCGACAACCACTGAAATATCGTCGAGTATGCAGACAGCCGCGAATGTTGTAAACAACATTCGGGATGATATATCTGCAATTACCCAGTCTTCCCAGGAAGCGAATACTTCGTCAAAACAAGTGCTTGATTCGGCTCAGATATTATCCCGGCAATCAAAGAACTTAGGCCATGAAGTAGAGACCTTCCTGGCCGAAATTCAGGGCAATTCATGATTTATTTTTTCACCGGAGGGAAGTGAGAAGAATCCAATGAAACAGAGCAATCGTATCTCCAGGGCATTCAATCAACTCAGCATCAAAGCCAAACTATTCAGACTTTCCGGGGTCCTCCTGTTGGCTATTTTCCTCATTGGCGGATACGGAGGCTTGATGGTTTCCCGACTCTACAATGCCATGCAGGAGATGCAGGGGAATATTCAATCCATGCAGGAACAGTCTTTGACAGTCAAGGAGGTGCTTGAGGAGCAGCAGAAGATAGCCACCCGCCTGGAGATAGCAGAAGATGCAAGACGATCATTTGGCGATTATAAATACTGGTTGACCGATTTGGCCGTCAGTTGGCTGAATGAGGCTGAAGAGAATGCAGATGCATCCAGAGAAAAACTGGAAGGCCTGTTAAAACAAATGGCCGATTTCGTCCCTCAGCATGATCTTGAGCAACTGAAGGAGCATGTGGAAAAAATCCATGCGCTTGCCCTTGAAGCCGTCGATTCATACATCGATGAAAACCGTGTCAGAGGCAATGCCTTACTGGCCGAAGCAAGAAGAGAGGTCGGCGCTGCGGATCAAATATTCCTTTCTATCGTGAAGAGGAAACAGCAGGAAACGATGGAGGCGGAGGCAAGCGCAACGGAGACTTCTGAAAAAACAATTGGACATGCCGAAGAAGTGATTGTCAGCGCAGAGACTTCCACCGGTAAGGCAGAAGAAGGGATTCGCTTCGGCATCGGTTTTCTGTTGATTGTCGTGATGGTGTCTTTTCTGATGACGCGATTTACGATCACATCTCTTGAAGTCGCCCAGGAGGCAAAATTAAGGAAGACAAAGGCCATTGAAAAGCTCGTTGAAAAATTCGAAAATGCCTCGTCGCATTCAATCCAGACGGTTTCGTCCTCCGCAGTCACCTTGCACCAGGCCGCAATGCAGATGACCGGCGTTATCGGAAATGTGGCCACGCGCTCTTCGAATGCCACTGCGGCCTCAGAAGAAACATCTTTAAATGTGCAAAGTGTCGCGTCTGCTTCAGAAGAACTCTCCATCTCTGTGAGAGAAATCTCCTCGCAAGTGCAGAAAACCTCACAGGTCGTCAATGAAACGGTTGCACAGGTAGAAAGGGCAGACCAAACAAGCGCCTCCTTGTCAGAGGCCACAGGCAAGATTGGCAAGGTGGTGAGCATGATCAAACACATTACGGAAAACATCAATTTACTCGCGCTCAATGCCACCATCGAAGCGGCGCGCGCCGGAGAGTCGGGCAAAGG
>JBHHWW010000031.1:0-15960 GCA_046756725.1 Nitrospiria bacterium
CAAAAGCATGCGCAAACCCGGACGTATTTTCGGAGTCTCATTCAATCATCTTGCTCAGTCCTGTCCAAGTTCCAAAGTACTTGCTCCCTTTGCGATCAAAGGCAATTGAAAAAACATCGTTATGGAGGAGACCATCGTCTGTGGTGTACGTCTTCCAGTTTTTTCCATCAAAACGTGTAACCCCTCCATCAGTGCCAGCCCAGAGATTTCCTTCTGGGTCAACTTCAAGCACATGGACAAAATTTCCTCCAATCGTCCCGTTTCCAGCAGTATAGGTTGTCCATTTTTTGCCATCAAATCGAGAAAGCCCTGCACCCCAAGTGCCGATCCATTTCACATTGTTTTGGTCAACAGCAATATCAAGTACGTAGTTCGGATTTCCCATTTTATTTTTTTTATCGCTTCGGTGATGATGCCCTCGGGAAGAGTCATGTTCCGATTGCACCTTCTGGTCCTGATCTAGGCCAATATCAGCACCCAACCCATCTTTGTGCGTATACCCGCTCCAATTTTTTCCATCAAAACGGTTGAGCCCTCCTTCTGTTCCAAACCAGAAGACGCCTTCCCTGTCCTTTGCAATCGCATAGACCCATCGGTCGAGAAGGTCATCTTTTTCTGTGTAAGTTTTAAAAGTTTTTCCATTAAAAAGACTGATCCCTTTCCATGTTGCAATCCACACAATCCCGTCCCGGTCAAAAAAAACATCGTAAACCCAAAGATCCCCAAGTCCTTCTCCTCCAAGGTATTTCGTCCACGACCTGTCGTAGGTTGTCTTGCCTCTTCCGTAAGGGGTGAAAACCTCCCACTCTTTCCCATCAAACCTTGAAAGTCCACCCCCGTATGTACCAATCCAAACGATCTTGTTGTTGTCGATTGCAACCTTAAAAATCCCTTTTGCCAATATTTCATTGACTGATTTGGCCGTGAACACTTGGAATTGAAGCGGCGCATCAGTGTCATACCGGATAAGTCCTTTTGGGGTTCCGAGCCAGAGGTGGCTTCCCTCGAATGCCAGAGTCCGGACATTTCCATCGGTTCTGATATTAATGAAGCGAGGTGGTATTTTCCCTCTTGCTGGAAGGAAAGAAATTCCTTGTCGCTGGGTACAGGCAGGCAGTATAACGAGGGAGAAAGTAAAAAAAAGAAAAAAAAATCTCAATTGACAAACCCGAAATTTGCTAGTATTCTACGTAGTCATGTCTCTTTTATCAAGCGTTTTCGGGCGGATAGCTCAGATGGGAGAGCATCGGCTTTACAAGCCGAGGGTCACAGGTTCGATCCCTGTTCCGCCTACCAGTTGTGGGATGGAGATCCAAAGTAACGTTTCAGAATGCGGGGCCGTAGTTCAGCTGGTTAGAACGCCGGCCTGTCACGCCGGAGGTCGCGAGTTCGATCCTCGTCGGCCCCGCCACTAGAAGGTTTCACTCGAAATCCTGTCGAAATCCAGAAAAATTAGAATCGGCTTTTTGGGGGAGGTAACTGCTATTTGAACGCTGTTCTAGATTCTTCTATCGTTGGGCTCTTTTTATCCGCAGGGATTGTCGCAAGGCTTGTTCTCGGGACCCTGCTCCTCGCCTCCATCGTATCTTGGGCTGTTATTCTCTACAAATGGCTTACCTTGCGGCGGGTCGAATCTGAAAACAGACGGTTTTTAATTCTTTTTTCGAAAGCCGAAGATCTCGAAGATATGCAGAGAAAAGCGCTAAAGCGCAATGACGGTCCGTTGGCGCTTCTCTTAGGAGCAGCACTTAGAAAAATAGAGACCTACTTGTCGAGTCGTCGCGTTGCTTCATCAGGGGAAGGCATTTCCTCGATGAAGCTGTCAATCATAGAGCGGACGCTCCAAGGTGCCACGCAAGAGGAGATCAGCTACCAGGAACGATATCTCCATCTCTTGGCAACGATTGGAAATACAGCTCCATTTATTGGACTGTTCGGGACAGTATGGGGAATTATGGGAGCCTTTCAGGAAATAGGAAAACAAGGGTCTGCAAATATTGCAGTGGTTGCCCCTGGTGTGGCAGAAGCACTTGTCAACACGGCAACGGGTTTGTTTGTTGCGATTCCAGCTGCTGTTGCATATAACTTGTTTATTTATAGAATTAGAAAAATGCATGCTCAACTAGAGGTCTTCTCTTCCGAAGTCGTTACGATGGTCGAAGAGAAGATCCTCAGCTCCGGCATCGAATGAGGGTGGACTGATGTCATGATGTCAACCTCTGGCCGTCAGCGTGAGATGATGTCCGAGATAAATATTATTCCGTTTGTGGATGTTGTTCTCGTTCTGCTCGTCGTGTTTATGATCACAGCCCCGCTTCTTTATCGTGGAATGGACATAAAGCTTCCGAAAGCTGCCACGAATAGCATTAAGCCGTCTGAAAGAACGGTGCTGACTGTTGAGAAAGATCAGCTTGTATATCTCGACAAAGAAGAAGTCGGACTCGCAAGATTAGAAGATCGGCTTCGCCTTTTGAAAGGGGCTTCACCTGATGTGTCGCTTTATCTTCGTGCAGACAGAGATGTTCCGTACGGAATTGTTGTGCATGTAATGGACCTGATAAAACGCGCTGGGATTGTGAAGCTTGGAATTGTCACAGAACCCCTTTCAAAAAAAACACTCCCGTAACGGTTTTTTATAATCTTGAAATTGTCCACCTCTAAATAGGAAATTCCAATCGATCATTCGTATTAGGCTTTCCTGTACCGCAGGAAATGCAGATGAGGATGGGCTTCTAAGCATAGAAGAAACCGGTAATGTGCCGAGTCAATTTCCCCAAACCTTACTGGGCTAAGTACCGACATATTATGCTGGTATATTAGGAACGAGTTTTATGCAAGGTATTATCGGACACCGAAGTGAAGGCTTTTCCAAAATGGTGACCTATTCTTTCATTCTTCATTTCCTTTTTATGGGTACGGTGGTCTTGAGCAAGGATTTATGGGGGCCCAGAATTCCTGATTTCCATAGCTACAATGTCAGTTTGGTTCCCGGCGGGGTAGGGCTTCCCCCTCCATCTAGACCAAGGGGAGCCCTAAGCGTCCGCTCCGCAGAAAGCACCACCTCAGGCTTAAATCAAAAAATAAAATCCCCTCCCAACCTAAAGATCTCTCCTCCCGCACCTTCTGTTCGGTCAAAATCGCCCGCCATACCAAAAGTATCTGCCCCAAAAAATGTTGCGAAAGATTCTGGTCCCTCTGTGCAAAGTGCCAATTCTTCTCCAGCCGCAATCGCTGAGTCTAACAAAGCAGCTTTCGTCCCAAAAATCGACCCTGAAGACCTGCCGGACTGGAAGAAAAAAAGTAGATCAATGAAATTGCCTGAAATTCCAGAAGAATTGCCGCTTCGTAGAAATACCTCTCCAATTAGAAAAACGGCAAAGATTGAATTCCCGAAACGAGGAAATGTTCTGCCACGGGAAAAAGTCCTCGTGGAGCCGCTTCCTCCTGCTAAGAGTCTTCAGAAATCGACTGGGTTGAATACCTCTCAAGCTCTAAATCAGGTCGATTCGCCGCCGTTGAAGCCAACTCTTTCCCCAAATGTAAATACAGCGCCATCCGATGGTTTTGAGGGCGACGGGTTGTCACCGCCTAACACGTTTTCAGAAAATGGCGCATCGGCTTCCATTCAGTCGCCCCTTCGTGGAGGATTCGGACAAGGCATGACCGGGACAGGTTCGGCATCCGTTGATCAATCGTTCTTTGGGTTTCCAAGCTACATTCAAAAGATAAACAACAAGATTAGCGGGCGTTGGTCTCCACCACCGGTCACGATTCGTGAAAACCAAATCGGGGTTGTTATTCGATTCGATATCAAAAAAAGTGGAAATATCGATAAAGAGACGATTGTTGTTGAAAAAAGTTCAGGAAATTCTTTTTTTGATCAAGCTGCCATGAGAGCTGTTTATAGATCCCACCCGCTTCCCCCTTTACCAGGTCGTTTTTCAGACAACAAGCTAACCATTCATTTTAGTTTTACAGTTAAGGAGGACTCATAAAACATGCGTAAGAGGACAACACTTGCCTTGCTCCTCTGGTTTTTTCTTCAAACTCCGCCGAGTAGTGCAAGTGCAGCAGATGTTTTTTTAGAAACAAGTCGCTTTGGTTTTAAGAAGATAACAATCGTTATTTTGCCATTAGAGAGGATTTCCGGTCACGAAGAGGAAGCGTCAATTCTTGAAAATGTTCTACTTGCCGACCTGGATAGGTCTCATTATTTTAAGGCCGTCAAAGCAAGTAACTTTAGTTTTCTTCAAGAACAGGAGAAAGAACCCGGGCTGTCAACAATGGCAAAGGCAGCGAAAGCAGGAATTCAAACACTGGTGCAGTCAAAACTTAAGACTGGAAAAGAAGAATGGGTCCTTGAAAGCACTGCCTATGATACCGTTAAAAAAGAAGAAACGATCAAATTCAAGATTTTCGGCGGGGAGAGATTGATCCGTAAAATGGCGCATCGGCTATCCGACAAGCTGACCATGCATTTCACGGGAGAAAAAGGAATCGCCCAGACAAAAATCGCCTATGTCTCTGACTTGTCCGGAACGAAAGAAATATATGTCATGGACTATGATGGCGCCAATAAAAAAAAAGTAACTTCAGACAGAAGCATCGTGGTTTCTCCTCAGTGGTCGTTTGATGGCGCAAGTATTGCTTATACATCCTATAAAAATGGAAATCCAAATATTTTTTTGTTGGATGTGAAAACATGGAGTAAAAAGGAGATCATTTCCTTTCCTGCCTTGAACTTTTCAGCGAAATGGTCTCCTCATGAGAAGAAAATTGCCTTTGCCACAACAAAGGATGGAAATTCAGAAATATATATATCAAATTCTGAAGGGAAAGAGCTTAAGCGTTTGACCTTTAACGCGGGGGATGACTTCTCGCCTGACTGGTCGCCAACAGGAAAACAGTTGGCTTTCACCTCAGACCGTGGTGGGAACCCTCAGATTTATATTATGAACAGAGATGGAACAAATGTTTCCCGATTGACATTTGAGGGAAATTATAATACATCACCTGTTTGGTCTCCTAAAGGAGACTGGATCGCTTACACTTGTCGCAATAAGGAAAAGCGGTTTAAAATTTGCGCGGATCGTGCTGATGGCCAGGAAACAATTGCAATCACCAGAGGTGGTCCATGGAATGATGAATCTCCTTCATGGGCGCTCAATGGAAGGGAACTGACCTTTTCGTCGAATCGTGCCAATAAAAATCAAATTTTTTCAATTCATCTTGATGGAACGAATTTGCGTCCACTGACAACAGATCTTGCGAATAACACAAGTCCATCCTGGTCAAAAAAATGATTGTAGAAACGTATTGTGCGCTTTCATTCTCCTTACATATGGATCGTGTTTAAATAACGACGATTGAAACATGAACACCCAAATAACCAATAAATATTTTCTTTAGGGAGGAAGTATAAAAATGAATAAAGGATTCGCTTTTTTAATTTCAAAAACAGGCCCGATCCTAATGGTTTTTTTATCCTTGACATTGATGGGCTGTCCTAAAAAGGTCTCACCCGTGAGCGGCTCAGCCGGTCTTTCCGAGGATCAGGGGTCAAAACCTTTTTCGGGGAATAGAGATTTAACGCCTCAAGAAGAGGACCTTGTTTTTTCACAATCAGAGACGGGCAGTTCAATAGAAAAAAGGGGTCCAGGAACATCATCTGACGGCGGTTCATCATTTGAACAAGAACGAGAAGAGCTTGCGCTAAAAGAAACGCCGCTTGAAGCCCCCACTTTTGTTCCATCAGATGCAGAGGACAGAGCTCCTGGTTTTTCAGAAACGATTTATTTTGATTACGACATGGCTTCAATTCGACCAGATGCGATCCCTCTTCTTCAAGAAAATGCCCGCTGGTTAAGGGAAAACAGGAATGTTAAAGTACAAATCGAGGGGCATGGAGACGAACGAGGCACCAACGAGTACAACCTGGCATTGGGAGAACGCCGTGCCCGCTCAGTTGTGCGCTACCTTGTTAATTCTGGTTTAGATCGTTCCCGTTTTTCTTTCATTACCTACGGTGAAGAAATGGGTGTCTGCAGTGAAAAAACAGAATCCTGCTATCAAAAAAACCGTCGAACACGCTTTGTCATGCAGGAATAGTGTTTATGGGGGAAGGCGCCTGTTTACTTGCCCAAGTTACGCGGTCTTTTCGAATAATTGTCGGTGGTCTTCGGGAATGAGGTCTCTTCTTTTTTTATTTATCGGAATGGCATTGCTCTCTGGTTGTGGGGTTTCGCTTGGGAATACCCAATCTGCAGGAGATGATCCAGTAACCAGCATGAGGAAGGACGTCCATCGCTTGAATATACAGCATGGTAATCTCCGAAAGGAGCTACTCAAGAATGCCTCACAGCTTAAGTCCGAGATCAAAGGATTGCAGGAGCAAGACAGAAAAACCTTGACGGACTTAAGCGAGCGTTTTGGGGAGAGAAGTGCAGCCATGGGTGAACGCATTACGCAACTCGAAAGTCAAAACCGCTTACTCAGAGGAACCATCGAAGAAGAACGGCACCGCTTTAAAGAACTTTTTCATCAGGAAAATGACCACATTTTGAAAGAGGTGAATAAAATCCGCACCTTGCTGGCTAAACAGGGGAAAGATGGGGAAACGATAAAAAAAGTTTTACAAAAACAGATCAATGTACAAGAAAAACAAGGGACAGCACATGGAGCCCTTGCCGCGCAATTAAATCGTTTTAAAAATGTTCAAGAAACGTTTAATAACACGATAAGCGAAAAAATGAATGCCTTGCAATCAGACAATCGGGCAGCCCAAGGTGCCTCTGACAGCCTCGCTAATGAATTGGAGGAAAGTTCGAAACAAATGACCGCTTTTACAGAAAAGCTTCTCCCCGCCGTGAATGGTTTGGCAAGTCGACTTGATAACCTGGAGTGGAAATTTGAAAAATTTGAGGGAGAATTTGACATTAACAGCCTGAACAAGCGATTGATGGAGCTTTCCGACGCAATTGATGTTCAACGACAATCTCTTGAGATGCTGGGAGATAATTTGAGTGCTCAAATAAGCAAACTGAATAAGCAAATCCACAAGCAGACAAAACAAAGCAAGTAATGTCATTTGCATATCATGATATCCATGAAAACCGCCTGCCGAACTCTAAGATTTAATATATCCGGTCATGCTGGATGGCTGGCGGGTTGGTGTTTCCGAGCAGACCTTGTACATGACCACCTAACATGTAGAGATAAAAAGAGATGAATAAAAACTCAGTGTTTTGGTCACTCTCAACCGTCATTTTTCTGTCTCTTTTCCTATTCTCCTGTACAAAGAGACTGGGTTCTTTTTCTGGTACGGCTGAAATTCGAGATGACCATCGAGACGACGAGACACCTGAATCAGAAAACAGCGCTTTCCCTCTCGAAATAGAGTCTGCGCAACGCTCAACTCCGGTAGAAATAGAAACACCAGAAAAACCGAAGAATCGCTTGAGGTTAAGAGGGAGAACGCAAGGAGAAACAGGGGGCCTATCAGATATCTACTTCGAGTATAACCAGGACGTTTTAGATCCGGCTTCAAAAGAAGCGCTTCAAAAAAATGCCCAGCATCTTATGTTGCATCCAAACATTAAGGTTCAGATTGAAGGTCACACAGATGAAAGGGGTGGACGAGAATACAACTTGGCGCTGGGGGCACGTCGCGCCAAGAAGGTGGAAAGATTTCTTGAGGCGCTCGGCATCCATCCGGCAAGGATGAGCATTATCAGTTTTGGTGAGGAAAAACCCTTTTGTAGGGAAAAAGAAGAAGAAAATTGCTGGCAGCAAAATCGGAGAACACATTTTAAAATTAAACAGTAAGGAAATAAAATGAAAGAAAGAACTCGTTCTACAATGTTTTTAAATTTAATATTGGTGTTTTCTTTTATGATTTTCGCCTCTGGATGTGCGCTTCAGTCAAGCATGGTGGATCTTGAAGATTACACTTTGAGGCTCCGGAGACATCAAAGGGAACTCCAAGGGCGTATCGAGCAACTTGAAAGAGAGATTAAAGGACCCTCCAGGCTGGTTAAAAAACAGCAAAAACTTTCGGCGGAATTGATTTCCCAGTTGAGCGATGTTGAAGACAATGTTCGGGAATTTACAGGACGGGTTGATAAGTCAGAGCATCAAATGGTTATCCTTAACAATCGCTTGGATGCGGAATCTTTTAGAAGTAAGGAACTCTTAAAAAACTTCAAACAACTTCAGGGAAAGATTGTCGCCTTTGAACAGAATATGACTAAACTCAGCTTGAAGATCACCCCGGAAAAAAACATTGCCTCTCAAGGGGGCGTGCAAAATCCCGATGCTGAAACCACGCTTTCTCCAACAGAAGCCTATAATTTAGCATTCAATGACTATCTGCAAGGAAATTATGATATCGCAATTGTCGCGTTCGATGCATTTATTGAAGGATACCCAAGGTCTGTTTTAATCCCTCAAGCCCTCTATTGGAAAGCAGAGAGCTACTACAGTAAAAAAACGTATGCTTCTGCGATTGGCCTGTTTCGGGAAGTCATTCAAAAATTTCCTAGAAATGAAAAAGCTTCAAAAGCCTTACTTAAAATTGGTTTTTCATATCTCGAACAGGGTGATCCGGATAAGGGCAGGCTTTTTTTAGAAAAAGTCCGAAAAGACTTTCCCAATTCGAATGAGGCCCTTCTCGCAAAAGACAAACTTGTTTCTATCGAATCCAGTGATTGATGCAGCGCATCAGGCTCTTATCTGAAAACCTTTCTAATAAAATTGCGGCGGGTGAAGTAGTCGAGCGTCCGGCTTCTGTGGTCAAGGAGCTGGTCGAGAACGCAATTGATGCCAACAGCCATCGCGTCTTTGTCTCCCTTTTAGACGGAGGGGTCCGTCTCATTGAAGTTTCAGATGATGGAGAAGGGATGGATAGAGAGGATGCCTGCTTGGCCTTTAAACGCCACGCAACAAGTAAAATTATCAAGGTAGAAGATCTCACTGCAATCCGAACCCTTGGTTTCCGGGGAGAAGCACTCCCAAGTATCGCATCCATTTCGAAGGTGTGTTTAAAAACAAAAAAAACGGATGAAACAACCGGCTCTGAAGTACGTATCGCAGGCGGAAAAATCCAATCGATTAAGGAAATAGGGACCCCTCCAGGGTCAACTTTTGAAATCAAGGATCTTTTCTACAATGTCCCGGCACGACTTAAGTTTCTGAAAACAGAACGGACTGAGTTAAGTTACATCAGTCGGATTTTCTTTAATCTTTCTCTGTCTCACCCGGATATTCATTTTCGACTTTTTCACGGAAAGAAGCGTCTTCTCGATGCCCCACGATGTGTCTCTTTCAAGGATCGCGTCACACAGCTTTTTGGAAATAAACTTGCCTCAGATTCAATCACGGTAGAAGAGCAATCCCCTTCACGGGAAGGGCTGTCTCTTCAAGTTTTTCTCTCGCGTCCTCCACTTAAGAAAAATCATCGAAAAGAACAGCACCTCTTCCTGAATCTTCGTCCAATCAAGAGCCCTCTCTTGATACATGCCATTTATGAGGCTTACGGGAGCTACCTGATGAAAGGAGAAGATCCATTTTTTGTCTTGTTTCTGACGGTGAATACGGATGAAGTGGATATCAATGTTCATCCCACAAAACAGGAAGTCCGATTTCAAAATCCATCTCAGGTTTATCAGTTCGTCCGTAATACTGTTCGGAACACCCTCTCCACATCAGGATATGGTCCTCAACAGGAACAGATCACAGAGGCACCCTCGCTTCCTTCCAGGGAGGCAGTTCCAGAGCAGAACAATCCAGGAAGGCATTCCCCAAAATGGGCGGGATGGCCCGGGTATTCTTCTGAGGGTATTTCATACAGGATGGTAAGAGAAGGAGCAGGACGATACAACGCCAATGTAAAGACATTATCTAGCGACACAAACCGATTGCCAGGTGAAATTTACCACAAAGAATCTTCTGAAGAACCTTCACTGAGCCTGACAGGGACAATGCCGTTGATACGTCCATTGGGTCAGGTCTATGGCACCTTTCTCCTGGCGGAAATTGATGGCGATCTGGCAGTGATCGATCAACATACCGCACATGAGCGCATTCTTTTTGAATCATTAATTGAAGCGTGGGAACAGGCCAAAAAATCAGAAAAAAAAGCCTTAGAGGTTCAAGTCCTTTTATTTCCTCAACAGATTGACCTGTCTCTATCAAAGAGCAGTATCCTGAAAGATCACCTCAATACATTGGCATGGATTGGCTGGAAAATTGAGCCTTTCAGTGAGACGACCTTCCTGATCAGAGAAATGCCTGCATTGCTGTCCAGAATGAATATCTCCTCATTTCTTCAGGACCTTGCTGAAGAACTTCTTGAACTGGGTATTTCGGATAAAACCGACCTTCCCCTCCGGACCATCTTTGCGTCAATGGCTTGTCATGGTGCAGTCAGGGCAAATCAGGAGATGTCATTACCGGAAATAGAATCTCTTCTCAGACAATATTTTCAAAAAAAAACACCTCCGACCTGCCCCCACGGGCGCCCCATTGTAAAGACTTACCCCTTATCAGACATGGAAAAACTCTTCAAAAGAAAATAAAAATACCAGTATCCAATGAAGGACAGTCATTCATTCCGAACCGCCCAGAAGAAAAACCGGCTTGTGATTGTCGGCCCCACTGCCGTGGGGAAAACATCTGTCTCTGAAATCATTGCAGAAAAAATGGAAACGGACATTATTCTGGCGGATTCAAGGCAGATTTATCAGGGGATGGAGATCGGGACAAATAAACCGACCCTCGCTTCAAGAAAAAAAATCCATCGGCATTTAATTGACCTCATTCCACCGGATCATTTTTTTTCGGCAGGTGCCTATAAAAAGAAGGCCGACAGGGTGATTAAAACGATGGAGGCGGCTGGAAAGACGATCCTCATCGAGGGCGGGACAGGCCTGTACATCAAAGCGCTGTTGTACGGAATTTGGGACGGCCCGCCTGCTGATTGGGACCTCCGCAAGAAACTCTTGAATAAAGAAGCCTTAGAAGGCGCAGGGACACTCCACAAATATCTCCTGGAGATTGATCCGATATCGGGTGCCCGAATCCACATGAAAGATATTCCACGAATTATTCGAGCGATTGAAGTCTACGTCCTGGTCAATCGACCGCTTTCAGAAATTCATGCGGAAGACCGCCTTTCACAGAAGAAAGACCGCTCTTTTGAAATAATTGGATTAAGGCGCACTCGAAAAGATCTGTATGAACGAATCGAAGCCCGAATTGACAATCAGATCGCGCTTGGACTTCTTGATGAGACGGAAAATCTTCTCGCCGCAGGGATGGCATTGACGCTTCCAGCAATGTGTGGTCTGGGATATCGACAAATAATCTCCTATCTCCAGGGGAAAAAATCACTGGATGAAGCAGTTGCGATCTTTAAAAGAGATACGCGGCGTTATGCAAAACGACAAATGACCTGGTTTCGAGCGGATCGAAATATTGCGTGGATTGATCTCGACGTGGGTGAACCGCCTGAAGAAACTGCGGAACGGGTAATGCGCTTGAAGAAATGTAGCAGTGTGCTATAATTCTCCTTGTTTATATTCTAGCAAGAGTAGGCATTTGACCTCTTATCCTTCAAAAACCCGTCGAATGCCTTATGGAGGTTCGGACCATTGATCCCAAATGCAGTGATCGGCATTATTGGCGGAAGCGGGCTTTATGAGATGGATGGCCTGAAGGATGTGGAAGCGGTCACCGTTGAAACTCCTTTTGGAAGCCCATCGGCAAAGTTTGTTTTTGGGGCGTTGGAGGGTATTCCTGTCGTTTTTCTTGCGCGACATGGGCTTGGACATACCCTGCTTCCATCCGAGATCAACTACAGGGCCAATATTTTTGCCATGAAAAAAATCGGTGTTGAACGGATCATTTCAGTCAGCGCCGTCGGCAGCATGAAAGAAGAGATTGCGCCTGGCCATATCGTCATCCCTGATCAATTTTACGATCTGACAAAAAAAAGAGAAAATACTTTTTTTGGAAAGGGGATCGTCGCCCATGTCAGTTTTGCCGAACCCATCTGCCCTGATTTGTCGGCTTCCACTGCACAAACAGGATCTGAAATCGGGGGAACGATCCATCGGGGAGGCGTCTATCTCTGCATGGAAGGCCCACAGTTTTCGACCCGTGCAGAATCAAATGTCCATCGTTCATGGGGCGTGGATGTTATTGGGATGACCAATGCCACAGAAGCAAAACTGGCGAGAGAAGCGGAAATATGCTATGTCACCATTGCGCTTTCTACGGATTACGACTGCTGGCGCGTCGAAGAAAAACCTGTGACCGCTGAAATGGTCCTCAAGAAATTAGGCGAAAATATTGCTTTTTCAAAAAAATTAATACGTGCTGTGGTTCCAAAATTAAGCAGGGAGAAATCCTGTCGTTGCGGATCAAGTCTTCGAAACGCGATTGTCACTTCTCCAAAATTGATTTCCGGAAAATTGCGTGAGACGCTAAACCCTCTTATCGGGAAATATTTTTTATGAAAAAATATGCAGTCATCTTGGCCCTTTTTCTGGGTGGTTGTGGTGGTTTTTTTACCGTGCCTTCAAAACACGCATTGAAGCAACCGCGCCCCCCCATTCAAGAGCATTCAAAAACGACCCTTTTCGATGGTCCGGCGGATTTTTCTCATAAAACCCTCAGCGAGGGCGGGATTGCGCTATTGGGAATTCTGTCTCCCGGCGAGCCTGAAGGGCTCATTCAGAATGCCGCTTTTGAACTTTTTCAAGGACTTCGCACAACTTTTCCCAAAATGCGCATCATTCCCCGCAAGGATGTCATTCAAAAGATATCGGAAGTTGGAAAATCGCAGGATTTTGAGGCCTTTTTGAAATCATATCAAGCCAGCCGTGTCATGGATGTTGCCCGTCTGAGAGAATGGGGAGAGATTGAAGGCGTTCGCTTCCTTTTTATTGCACAGGTGACGTCCATCGACAAACATACCCGGACAAAAACAATGGTTCTTGGAGAAAAAAGCGTTGCGGGAAAAGTCTCTGTCTTCTCTTCAGGCCCCATCCATATTCCATATGATGTCCGAAAGGAAATTTCTTTGTCTGGAGAACTTTGGGACAGCCGTTGCGGAAAAGCTGTCTGGATGGGATCAACCCATGCAAAGGTCAGAGAAGCGGGGGAGATAGAACGGGTACGCATGGAAGACATTTTTATTTCCGTCAGTCGAAATCTGGTTAAAACGCTAAACAGAGCAATTACCTCAAATAATCATAAAAATACGGCGGATTGTTGAAGCCGAAAGGACACTAATGGGTCTTTTAGTTGTTGGTTCCGTCGCACTGGATACTGTTAAAACGCCGTTTGGGATGGCAGAAGATGTTCTGGGAGGGTCTGCGACTTATTTTTCAACCGCGGCAAGTTACTTCAACGATGTGAGTTTGGTTGCAGTCATTGGCAAAGATTTCCCGGAGGCTCACATTGCATTTCTAAAAGAACGTGGAATTGACCTCGAAGGCTTGGAATATCAAGAAGGTCAGACCTTCCGTTGGCGGGGGGAATACAGTTATCAACTCAATGAGGCCAAAACCCTTGAGACACAATTGAATGTATTTCAGTCCTTTCGCCCCACACTTCCAGAAACCTACAAGGGCATCCCATATGTTTTCCTGGGCAATATTGATCCGGAATTACAATTGGATGTCTTAAAACAGGTAAAACACCCGAAATTGGTCGCGTGCGATACCATGAATTTTTGGATTGAAGGAAAGCGGGATGCGCTTCTTAAGATGCTTCGAGAAGTTGACATCCTCCTTATCAACGATGGCGAAGCCAGAGAACTGGCGCAAGAGGTGAACCTCGTTAAAGTTGCAAAAAAAATCCTTTCACATGGTCCAAAAACATTGGTGGTGAAGCAGGGGGAATACGGCGCATTGATGTTTAACGGAAAAACAATCTTCTCTGCACCGGCCTATCCCCTGGAAGATGTTTTTGATCCAACCGGAGCAGGTGATTCTTTTGCAGGCGGGTTTATGGGGTACCTCTCCAAGCATGGGATGACCGATGCAAGCATTCGACAGGCCGTGATCTACGGAAGCACCATGGCTTCTTTCAATGTAGAATCTTTTAGCCTGGATCGAATGCGCTCACTGACACAGAAAGATATCCAGCAGAGATACCAAGCATTCAAGGAACTCACTTTCTTTGAAAACCTGTAAAAGAAGTCAGGTCCCATGACGTGGAAACATTTCATTTTCATTTTTTTCGTGCCCTTTTTTGTCTCCTGTGCGATGAAAGAAGCGCAGCTCAAGCGAGAAAAGAGTGCCGCGGCACACCATAAACTGGGAATCGCTTATTTAAAGGACAAACCCCCTGCGCTCCAAAGGGCCTATATTGAGTTTCAAAAATCAGTAGAGCTCGACCCTCAAAGTCGGGACAGTCATTATGCCTTGGGCCACGTCTACTTTAAACAGAAGAGCTACCCTGAGGCAATTTCCTCGTTTAAAAAAGTCCTTGCAATTGATCCTGATTTCTCTGAAGGGCACAATTATCTGGGAAGGGTCTATGCTTTTCTGGGAGAGTTTGACAAAGCTATCACGTCTTATCGAGCTGCCCTCAATAATGCAAGATATGCCACACCTGAGGCCCCCTATTGGAATATGGGTCTGGTTTATATTCGTCAAAAAAAATACAAAGATGCGGTCCGTGAGCTGAATAATGCATTGAACGTCAATCCAACCATCGTCGTTGTACACAATCTCCTTGGAGAGGTTTACTCCAAGCTCAACGAACCTCAAAAAGCCATCTCTGCTTATCGGGAAGCAATTAGAATTACGCCAGACGACATCAATGCACATTATAACCTGGCCTGCGTCTACCGAAAGAACGGTTCAGAAGCTTTGGCTGAAGAAGAATTTAATAAAGTTCTTGCTCTGTCGCCACAACTTCAGGAAGAAAAAGACTTCAAAAAATGCTTGGATCCAGTCGAGTCAGATCCAGAATAATAAACAACAGAAAAGTAAGCAATCCATGGAAAATTTGGGGGAATACCTTCGAAATCAACGACAAGAGCGAGATATTTCGATTGAAGAACTTGCTGCCCGGACCCGAATCCCGCTTCGGTTTGTTCACGCAATTGAAAAAAACCAGTTTGAAGAAATTCCAAATCAGGTGTCGGCAAAGGGGTTTCTAAGGAGTTATGTCCGATATATCGGGATCGAGGAGACTTCTGCATTAGAGGCATTTTCAAAAATTGTACAAAAACAAGTACCCCTTCAAAATATAAAAGAAAAAGATGAATTTCTTTCTTATTTACAAGTAAATGCCTCATCCAAGTACCCCTTTCCCAGAAAGATTGTTTTTTTGATTGGTGGGATGATATCGCTTCTGTTGGTGGTGGCCGGATTACTACCTGAAAGAAAACCGAACCTAAACCAAAAGGTTCCTGCTGAAGTGGTGGATGCAAAGAAAAATGGAGAGTCAGAATCTGCCCCTGCTGTCGACCTGCTTGTTACAGATGAAAAAGTGCTAGAAAAAGTTGAGGAATTTCCTCTCGAAAATCAAGAAACAAGCAATATCGCTGATTCTAGGGAGTTGATGTCCGAAGTAAATCAGGAACCTCTCACGCTTTCTCTCAAGGCTTTAGAAGCTTCATGGGTTCAAGTTATTATCGATGAAAATGAAACGAAAGAAGCGCTCCTTCAAGTGGATGATATGGTAAAGTGGCAAGCAAATGAAAGGTTTCTTTTGACATTAGGAAATGCCGGAGGGGTTCAGATATTTTTAAATGACCGTGATTTAGGCTCATTTGGACCGAGTGGTGAAGTCGTTGAAAGAGAAATTACCGGCTCGACTGCCACTCGGAATGAACCCCCGGAAGAATTAAATTGATCGCTTGAATATTAAGTCGCCGGCGTAGCTCAGGGGTAGAGCAGCTGATTCGTAATCAGCAGGTCGGTGGTTCAAATCCACTCGTCGGCT
>JBHHWW010000032.1:0-15696 GCA_046756725.1 Nitrospiria bacterium
CAGGCGGTTCGATCAAATTGGTCGAGGAAGGCGCGTGCCGCCAGGTTGACGGCGGATATGTGGCCGGGGACAACTAAGTGTGAGGGGACAAACAAATGAACGAGAACGAAATCTCGAGAATTGTAGTTGACCGTGCACTGAAGGTTCATAAAAGGATGTTTAGGTAAAGTACGAGGACATTGTATTTGAAAGGGGATTTCGGATTGCATTGTGAACAAGAAAGTGATCATTGAGATGTCGGTCGATTCTTATGGACGACAAGGTGTTTCTTGTCCACTTCCTTTATTTTAAAGAAAATGCCTGCTGCCAGGACAAGAATGAATATGATTGAAATTGCCAACCCCTTACGGCGGAACTGTAATTCCGCCAGGGCGACCTTGCCTGCAAGAACGGCTTCATCAACCAAGCTTATTCCTTCCCGGGTCACTTCTTGCGTTTGATTTTCCGACAGACTGTGAACCATGGTGCGGGCCTTTATCAAAGCGTCCCCGGCATCTTTGATCTGGAAATTTGCTTCGCTTACTTCCATGCCGGCACGTTCGGCAGTTGAGACCAGACTATCTGCGAAGAGAATCTTGCTTTTGAGCCTGTCAATATGTTGGCGCATGGCAACAGCAGCGAGGTATCCTTTAGAGTCCTCCTCATGGCACTCGATACAAATGCTGGAATCGCCGCCCCCGACCATGTCGTCCGTCGGATGCTGAATATCGTGATTCCCGTGACAGGTCTCGCATTCCGGCAACTCGAGCGCTTCAAAAGCCGCGCGATGGGGGCTCTTCAAAAACAATTCGCTGTTGTTCAGATGACATTGACCGCAGATGAAGGCGATGGAAGGAGCGTCCGGTGGCGAAGCGCCATGATTTCCGTGGCAATCATTACAGGCTGGCGCGGCTTGATCACCTTTCTCCAACAAAGTGACACCATGGACGCTTTGGCGATATTGAGCGACCTGATCAGTTAGAATATCATGCTCTTGCATATAACCCGCGTCCGCATGACACTTGCCGCATGTTGCCGGGATATTCAACGGATAAACCGAGGAGCGAGCGTCTTTGGCATCGCGAATGCCATGAACGCCATGGCAATCGATGCAGGTAGCGACTTTCGTATCTCCCTTTTGCAGAAGTTTGCCATGTGTGCTGGATCTGTAACGCTCAAATTGGTCCGTAGACATCCTTGGATTGAAGCGGTGCATATAATTGGGGTCGCTGTGACACCTGGCGCAAAACTGCGGGATTTCATTTCGCGTTGGCACGCCAATGTATCCTTTTGCCGGATCCATGGATGCCTCCATATCCCCATCTAATCCTAACGTCGCGTCGCCGCCATGACAATCTACACAAGATAAGCCCTGTTGGGCGTGTACATCGGTCTTCATTTCCTCTACGGGAACCGTCAAATCATCGTCGATTTCCAAGTGGCAGGACACACAGCTATTTACCTCTCCAGATTGGGCCTCTTCCTGGGCTACGCTAGCATCAATCCAACATAGAAAAAGTATGAATATCGAGATCGCAATTGCTCTATGTTGCATGACTGATTTCCCTCTCACACAGTTAAAAAGTCTGAGGTACAAGGTATGAGATTAGTGTCATGATGATGATGTAAGCCAGGGCCAAGACGCCCAAAACAGTGACGAGTCTACCTGATTGACCGAGCCTGGATTTGCGATCCCAAAATGGCACCAACACCAACAGAACACCACTAACTCCAAAGCCAGCAATGCCTAATACTTCGCCATCGAGAAACAACAGTTTGGCCGGAATGAACTTCAAAGTTTGAAACATGAAAACAAAATACCATTCCGGTTGGATGCCGGCGGGCGCAGGCGCGAACGGATCCGCCTTAACGCCAAGCTCCCAGGGGAAGAGCGCAGCGATGGCCACCAGAACCCCCAAAGCCAAAACCCAACCGAGGACATCGCGCAACAAAAAATTCGGAAAGAAAGGCATCGATCGTATCGGCTGACCACTCCTTTCTAAGCTTAACGGTACGCTCATCCCCTGCTTTTGCACGACCCAAAGGTGGAATGCCAGCAATAGCGTGGCAATCATCGGCAGGACGGCCACATGAAAGCCAAAGAAACGGGTCAGGGTTGCGCCAGTGACATCTTCACCGCCGCGCAGGAACTTCAATAAGAATCCGCCGACAAGCGGCACAAGCGCTACGACTTCAGTGCCGACTTTTGTAGCAAAAAAGGCGAGCTCGTTCCACGGCAGCAAATATCCTGAGAATCCAAACCCTAATGAAAGAAAAAGCAGAAAGACACCACTGACCCACGTCAGCTCTCGCGGTTTACGATACGCCTTCATGAAATAGACGCTGAACAAATGAATGAACGCCGCGGCGACCATTAAATTCGCCGACCAACTGTGAATCGAACGAATCAGCCAACCGAAACGCACCTCCGTCATGATAAATTGAACACTTTCGAACGCGGCCTCCGCCGTGGGCCGATAGTAAAGCAAAAGCAAAATTCCCGTTATCACCTGAATGACAAAAAAGAACAACGTGATGCCGCCGAAATAATACCAGATGCTGTGGCGATGCATGGGAACACGTTTCTTTGCAAGGAAGGATTCCAGGGCACTGATGTCATAGCGTTCTTTGACCCAAAGTAATATTCGCTGTCCGATCGTTCCGTTCGACTGCGGGGATGGCTTCAATTGAGTTTCCTTAGGCATTTGAGCCATTGTTTTTCTTCATCTCCTAATAGTGGCGACCTGCTAACTGTTTGAAACTTGCTTGCGGATTAGCTACCTCCGAATTCATCAAGCTGTTTTCGTAACGACTATATCCTCCCCTCTAATCTCGACATTGTAGGCTTCTAAAGGACTGGGCTGCGGACCGGAGATATTCTTTCCGGTCAAATCAAAATGGCCGTTGTGGCAGGCACACCAGATATGCTTGAAATCCGACCGATACTGAACGGTACACTGCAAGTGCGTACAGATGGCCGTGAAGGCTACATACTCATCATTCTGTGTGCGAACCAGGATACCCGGCTTGCTGCCGAATCGAAAGATCTTACCGGCATTTAACGCAAGCTCACCAACCCTTGCCGCGACCACGCTGCTCTGGACGGCCTCCTGAACTTTCGGAGGGATGATGAAATTGACGAGTGGGACAAATATCGCACCCAATGTTGTCAAAAGACCGCCGCCGAGCAAGAAGTTTACAAATCTTCGGCGGGGCATCTCATGGCTTTGAGAACTTTCTTCTGCAGTTTCAGATAACCGATTTGGAGATTTTGACTTCATGGCAACCATTCCTGACTCCTCTACTCCTTCCTTGCATCAGGTTGCATCGTCTTATTTAGTGCAGCCAGTCCGGAAAAAGTACCCATGTTGAGAGCATCGGAGACGGTACTGGGAACCACCATCAAAGAGCCCTTCTCCTTCATCCCTTCATAAAGTATGTTCATTGCTCGAAGATGGAAGGCCGTGGGATTCTTTTCATAGCGTTTGGAAGCTCTTTCAAACTTCTCAGCGATCTCGACTTCAGCATCACCCAGGATGACCCGAGCCTGTTTTTCTCTTTCAGCCTGAGCCTTCCGAGACATAGCATCCTCGAGGTCGGCAGGGATCACCACATCGCGGATTTCCACCGACCTCACCGAGATTCCCCAATCATGCGTACGTTCATCGATGATGATTCGGAGTTGCTCATCGATCGCCTCTCGACCCGTCAGCATATCTGCAAGCATGGTCTTTCCGATAACATCTCGCAACGCAGTCTGGGCCGCCCAGGCGACTGCGTCGTTATAGTTTTCCACGTTGAGTGCTGCTTTTTGGGCATCATGTACTTGCCAAAACAGAACAGCATCGACATTGACAGGAACCGTGTCGTGAGTTAGTGTCTTTTCAGCCGCAAATCCGGTAGCTCTCACCCGTTGGTCGAGCCACATGACTACCCGATCAATCATTGGAATGACCCAGAAAAGGCCAGGGCCTTTCAAACCAATAAACCGCCCCAGACGCAGGATTACTGCCTTTTCCCATTGATTTGCCAGCCTTGCTGTGAGGGAAATGACGAAACCTAGCGGAAGGCCGATGAGAAAGACAAGAGTCCGCGCTACTGCATATTCTGGGCGTGGCGCTAATACCAGACCCAAAACTATGACCATTGTCCACACGGCAGCCAAAATGGCGAAGCTAATGATATTATACCCAAAGAATTTTGGTCGCATGTTCAGACCTCCTTTTTCGATTTGAACACTCCCGGATTTAGTTTGTTACAATTGACTCAAAACAAGAACGACCTCGGGTAGACTCATCCCGCAAGCCCCGTTAAATGGTCTGTCTCGCCGCCCTAGTTTTCCGTTTTCCCCGACCTCGAGAAAGAGCGCAGGTAGGCATATAAGTTTGCCATATCCCTGCCGCTCAATTCCTGCCATTTCATTTTTCTTTCTTGGAGTATCTTGTGCATTGCCGGAGCGTGATTCCACATGGCCGTAATCATTGCAAGAGGCGAGTCCAGTGCGCCGAGTGCTGCCAGGTCTGCTGAGATTCTTGCACCTTTTCCCTGCAACGAATGGCAAGTCAGGCATGCTTTCTCATTAAGGATTTTGTATCCCTCCTTGGTATCTCCTGGGGGGTCTTTGAGCTTGAGCCCATAAATATAGGCAATGACATCCGCTATTTCTCCTTTCTCGAAGACGGGAAAAGCAATACTCTCTCTTTTCATGACCTCCCACATTTGGGGACCGTGATTCCACATCTTACCAGCGATTTGTGTAACAGAGTAATTAAGGTCGAGCTCAGTAAAATCAGGACCCAAATTGTTGCCATCAGCGCTAGCTGCATGGCACTTCATGCACCCCTTTTTCTCCGCAATTCTGTAACCAACGACAGGATCGCCGAATGCAAAATCCCCGGGGTGGTCTCTTCGAGGAGACATGAAAGATCTTATGCCCGCAGCAAGATTGACGATCTCATCATCCTCGAATTCTGGTCGTTTGACTTTATGTTTCTCAAAGATTTCAAGCAGATTTGGTCCGTGATTCCACAAGGCTTCAGCAAGTTTTATGGGTGCCATATAGTCCTCTATTGCACTAATGTCAGGGCCGACGTCACCACCGACGCCACCAAATTTATGACAGGTTACACACCCCTTGGATTTCAAAAGCTTCCTGCCTGAAAATTCGATGCCGGGCTCTCCAAGATATCTGAAATAAGCAAGATAGGAAATAAGCTGCGACATTTCCTCACTGTTGAGTTCCGTGAACTGATAACCCGTCTGTCGCATTTTTTGGGACATACTTGGGAAATGATTCCACATCAGCGCTGCTAATTCGAGATAGGTGCCATAAAATTTCTGCTTGCCCAGGTCAGGGCCGCCATTGCCATTTTCTCCATACACGGCATGGCATTGGTTGCATCCCTTTTGCCTGAATACTTCCCGCCCCTTCCATGGCGATTCCAACGATGTGCTTATCTGGGCGCTGACCGAGGAGAACATGAGCACCAGCAACACAAGTGTGAGGCACGGGCCGAAATGGCTTGATTCCGTTCGGCGTTTGTTTATTGCTAACATAGTTCCCTCACTTGCTTTGATGAATGCTCCCGGTTTCAGGGGCATGACATTGCTGAACTCCTTCGTAACAGGATTTCATCAATCTTGCTCTCTTACATTGGCTACAGAGTGATAGCGTCTCGAAGAGGGCATCCCCACATACTTCTTTCGAAAAAGATGCCAGAACCCGCTGCTGTATTTTGTCTGGAGAATAGACCACACCGCAACCGGAACATCTAGTTGGCTGAGTTGCTGCTACTTCAATCCACTTCTGCTCTGTGTCTGCTTCTTGGTGGTCGTATCCAGGAAACAACTTGATAGCTTCTTGTGGACACAGAGCTAAACATTGCTCGCATCCGCTGCACAGCTCCGATTTGAAAAGAAGTCGAATGCTTTGCTGATCGCTGGTAATCCGAAACGCTTCTGTAGGACAGCCACTGACACATGCTCCACAGAGAATGCAATCGTAAGAGTTGACCTCTAAAATACAACCTGCCTCTTTCCCCATGATTTTCCCACGAAGTTGGTGAACCAATTCCTTTTCATGCCTGGAACTTGCCGGCGAATTCAGGACTTTTGCTTCCTGCTTATGAATCTCGTCTCTGAGGTTCTCCAGGTCACCTGAGACGAAGTCTCGCAATACCGCGGCTAATGAGCGATAAAAAGGTGAATCGGTGCTCGACTCAATTTTATTACTGAATTCGGAAGCCCATACACCCAGATGTTTCACTAGAAAGTCATACTGTTTGAGTAGATATTGCAGCGCTATTTCGGCTCTACAATTGTGCCTGGCTTCATACTCTCTTTCACACAAAAGGGCCATGTATTCCAGTTCAGCTACAATATGATCAGGCAAATCATGAAAATCATGCTTCATAAAGAAGCCTTCCAAACCATATTCTCTACAGATACTGAATATCTGTTCATCCAAGACCTGATGATTTGGACTTCTATAAATGGATTCGTATGGATGAGCTTTTGGCGAATAGGGCCCGACAAAAAGACGGTTGTATTCGATTTCCAAATTCTGCCAAAAGGTGTACTCATTATTTTGGGCGTTCGTTTCAATGAATTGTAATAATTCTGCGCTCGGCTTTCGATACGCTGAAAAAAGATAATCTCTTGTCTGTTGGGAAAGTATTTCCATCAGTGAGTGTTCATTGTTCGAGGAAAACAACGCCCGGTGTGGCCGCCCAAATGCCACGGCCAAACCTGCATATATTTCCATCCTGATCTTAGCTCCAACCATTCAAAGTTCCTTCCACTGTACAATGCGAGTCTGGGCTGCAGGAGCAAACATGTGCCACGGACTTGAATTTGTTCTAGGTTGTATCAGGCAAATTTGCAAAGGAATCATACACAATAGGAGAATTCCCGTGAGCCATTTGACAGGGGCATAATCGTACATCCAGGTGGAAAAACCCCAGACCATCAATCCAATTCCCAACATAAACGTTCCAATCACCATTATTCTCTTTGCTGTCGGCGGCATTTCGATTCGGGGGAGAAAAACGTGTTTTTCGCTGTTCTTGATTTCATAGTCTTCAGGCAGCTCGATGACAGGCAGCAACTTGATCAGAATCGTAAAGAACAGGATACCAAAAAGCCAGGTCCCCAATACAACGATAAGTTCGCTTATGGTCGGAACATACGGAGCAACTTTGTAGGGTAGTAATGGATGATAAAATGATGGGACAACGATGAGAAAACGAATCATCCACAGGGCCATGTTTATCAGAATTGATGCAAATACGGTCAGGCTGATGCTGCAGATTTTGGGATTACAGCCTTGAATAAACAGCAAAAAGAACGGAAAAAGTAATCCGCCTAGTAAAGTAGGCCAGGTCAATATGGCAAATCGTCCCCAGAGATAATCAGTCCAGACTTTATGGTCGGCTTCAGGGGCAGAGTATAATCCCGTCAGTATTTCACTAAATAGAAAATACATATAGAGCCAGGTTACAAAGCCCAGGAAAATACCCAATCCTTTGAACATGCGCGCCGGAAGAAATTCATCCCAGTCATAAATTTTTCGTAACACCGCTATGATGATAATCATTGCTGAAAATCCAGAGACAATTGCTCCCAAAACGAAATAAGGCGCCATAATAGGATTAAACCAGCCCGGTCTACCCGGCTGCAGTCCGAATACAAAGCCGTAAACCGAATGCACCGAAACCATGATGGGTAAAATGATCACCGCACACCACCAGATTGTGCGGTTATGGGTTTCCTGCACCTGTCTTGTGTCTCTGTAACCAATGGCCAAAATTCGATAAAGCCAGCGTTTTTTGGGTATTAACATAGAAGAAATGCAAAGATCTCTCCGCATGGCTAAATACAGGTAAACCGAGCTGCCTATGACATACCATGTAATAACCGTCATGGACCAGACAAACGGGGCATGGATGCGACCGTGCAGGACAACATTGACCAAGAATCTATCTGGCCTGCCAACATCCAACATAATATTTAAGACCGCTGCGGTCATAGAAACCAGCGTAACCAACTCAGCAATCCTCGCCAGAGGTTTGTATCTCTCTAAATTCATGATCCGGACACTGGCCGAAATGGCAATGCCAACATGGCTGATTCCGATGAGGTGAATAATATTGGCGACAATAACCCCCCACATGGCTCCCTTGGTGCTAAGACCCTGTACACCATGACCGACTAAAGTCTGATTAGTAATCACATACATCCATCCCGAAAGCAGCAGTAGTAATCCCCCTATAAAGAAATAGAATCCTCTGCTGGTGCTCAACAATGGCCGGAATGCACTTTCAAGATTCATTACTGCTTTAGAATCCAAATGGTCTCTGTTCCAGGTAAAATCTGGAGCTTTGAAAGTAGAATTTACTTTTGCTTCATGCAACCCGCTTTGCCGCTCTCCTGCAAAAGGTGATGCTTGTTCTGTCTTGGTCCGCAACATCATTAGAATCCTTCTTTCAAATAAATGACTTTGGGGTGTGTTCCCATCTCTTCCAACAAATGAAAAGCCCGCGAACTTCTGGCCAACATTGACACGGTACTTTCCGGATCATCCAGATCGCCAAAAAATCGTGCGCCCCCGGGACAAGTCTGACAGCAGGCTGGCAGTTTTACGACCTCTTCGTCGCGGATCTTTCGTTTTTCCTTCTGTGCCCGCTCTTTCACTTTGTGGATGCGCTGTATGCAGAAATTGCATTTTTCTACCACCCCTTTACATCGAACGGACACCTCCGGATTTAGCTGCTTATCCATTGGTAAAGGCCATTCTGACTGATACCAGTTGAAAGCCCGAGCTGAATAAGGACAGGCACACATACATAGGCGACATCCAATACAACGGTTGTAAATCTGCCCAACTATTCCTTCTTGATTCTTGTATGTGGCATGAACAGGACACACTTTGATACAGGCAGGATTTTCGCAATGCATGCATGGGCGCGGAATAAAATGAGCCTTCGCATAAGGATATTCTCCCTCTATGCTCGAGATGACTTCTGTCCAAAAAATCGCCCGCCCCTTCTTAGCCTCCACAGGACCGACAAATGGGATGTTGTTCTCTGCCACGCATGAAATCGTGCAAGCCTGACAGGCTGTACATTTATCCAGATCAATGACCATACCCCATTTTGCCATGGACCATCTCCTTTATGAATGCTCCTCCATCCAGAGTCGCTAAGCTTTATATACTTTGACTTTGGTTGAATAAAAGGAACAAAGTCCTCCCAGGTAGTCAAACTCAGGAGTAAGAATTTCATTTGGGTTCACACCAAGTTCCTGAGCCCAGCGTCCATATTTCGTATGCCCATATTCGAAGGGCATACTGACAATATCTGGTTTTGCGCCAGCAAAGAGTCTGGCTTCGACTTTGATCTTACCAATTTTCGATTCTACCCAAACTGAATCGCCATCATGAATCCCCAGTTCTGCGGCACTTTGGGGATTTATTTCTAACCACGGTCCCCATTTCATTTTGACCTGTAGACCGAACGACTCTTGCAGCCAGGGTAGGTTGGCTCCTCTTCCTTCAGCATGGGTCATCGTCTTGTAGGTACTTAAATAGAATGGAAAATCACCATGGTTGCCAGTATATCTTACTGGCTCATAATGTGGCATAAAAACCCGGTCGCCACGAGCTTCGAGTTTCAATCCACGCAATATTTCTTCCCACTCCTGCTCTATCTCAGAACCGTGTTCGTCTGCTTGTTTTGCTGCAAACTCCTCTAATTTCTGTTGCATAAGTTGAGAATAAAATTCAAACTTTTTTGATGGGGTAGCAAATACCTCTTCCCATTTACCGTATTCATAAGGAGGATTCCACCATCCGCCATTCTTCAGAAGTTCATCCCAGAAATCTTCAGAATCCCGGGCCATGATTGACCCTTTTCGAGCACGAAGAACACCTTGTACTCGATATTCGATCATCTCCTGATAATCTTCCCAGGGGAAGCTCGCCGCTACGCTTCCTCCAATGGCTTTGGCTATTTTGATCATTACATCCGCTGTGTTCATGGTATCATAAAGTGGCTTGACTACGGGCTGTCTGATGCCGAAAAGTGGAAATCCGACACTGGGATCAATTTCGTCATCCTGCCATCTTTCGAGATAGGTATGATCGGGCAGGATGAGATCAGCCTGACTTGTGGCCTCATCCATAAAAGGCGAAAAACTGACGATGAACGGAATATGAGAAAAAGCCCTGTAGTAACGTTCAACTCGAGGAGCTGAAAACAGCGGGTTTGTATAATAAAGAAAAAGCGTGTCTATGGGATAAGGTTTCGCCTGAGTAATATTGTCTGGCAAGGCGGAATAAATATTTGCAGTAAAAGGGAATTTGGCTGTTCCTGCGCTGTCAACACGAGGCATGGACACGCCCTTTTTGCTGATGTCATCCTGGACGACATCAGGCCAGGGTTGGAATGGAGGTCTTCTCTGTTTCAGAACGCCCCCTGGCGCATCTATGCTTCCCACGAGCGCATTTAGAGAATGAATGGCCATACAATTAAACACGCCATTTGACTGCATACTGACACCCCGCACACCAGCGGCAAAAGCTGGCTTCGTTTCGGCAAATTCCCGAGCAATTTTCATTATGGTTTTGGCTGGCACACCCGTTATTTCAGTCACGATTTCTGGCGGATAGTCTTCCCGGACCATGTTCTTGAAACCTAAATGGATATTGCCCGTCTCATCCTGCCAATCTTCAAAACCAAAAGTGCGCTCCTCAATGAAGCTGCGGTCATATAACCCTTCAGAAACAATGACATGAGCCATTCCTAAGGCCAGAGCGCTATCTGTCCCATGATTTATCGAAATCCAATCATCCGCCTTCGAGGCGGTTACTGAAAAACGTGGATCGACACAGACAATTTTTGTCCGAAAACCAGGTCGCCCTCTTCTCATGTGACCATACATGCGCAAGAGCATGGTTGTAGGGCGCCAGGCTTCTAGCAGGGAAGCGCCAAAACAGACCAGATAGTTGACGTTTTCCCAGTCGTATGCCGCATAATTCGCCCAACCTTGTGTAAAGTAGTGGGCTAGTTTTGAGCCATCGGATAGAATGGAACTATGACCTAAATCATTAGGTGAGCCGTAGGCGGTCAAAAACCTGTTCATGAGGTCGTGCATGCTTCCGCGATAGCGTCCACCCATAATTGCCAGGGTATGCGAGCGCTCTTCATTTCTTATTCTTTCCAATCTTTCAGCCACGAGACTTATGGCCTCACCCCAGGAGATGGCTACCCATCTGTCAGAACCTCGCTCACCTACCTGTCTCATTGGGCCCTTGATGCGATCGGGATCGTAAAGGACCTGAAGTCCGGCCTGGCCCTTGGGGCACAAGCGCCCTTGATTGGTTGGATAGGAAGGATTCCCCTCAATTTTGACGGCATTGCCATTCACAACTTTCACTTGAATCCCGCATCCGCCAGGACATTGCAGGCAGATACTTTTTAGCCATTTTTCCTCATCAACTTCTATCCTGCCTTCTCCAGCTCTCCCCAATGCCTGCGTAATTCGAGTGGGTCGACAGCCGGTTCCTAAAGCAACAGTGCTGCCGAAAATACCGGTCATCTTCAAGAATTTTCGTCTCGTAATTCTTGACATTATCTCCTCCTGATAACGGTCATTCCTAATAATGACAGACTAAGCAATCATTGTCGGCATCCATTTTCTCATGACAATCCATACAGGTCTCCATTTTCATTTTCATTTTGAGCCCGAACGACATGGAAGCCATTTCCACCCTGACGTGACAGTCGCGACACTCCACCTGGCTATTCGTCACATGTCGTTCATGCGAAAAGTGTGTATCCCCGGTTAAATAGTTGTTGACCCTTACCCAATTAATCATCTGCCCGTCATTGATATAGACCATGAGCTTACTTTCTTCCGGATGATCTGAAATGGTCTCCTGATGGCAAATTATGCATACATCTATGTTGGGGATTGAAGCCCGATGGCCTAGAATTGATTTTCTGTGGCAACCAACACACGGTCTACTCTCAGGTCTTTCTCGAAGATTTGTCTCCAGGAATATCTGATGGCAGCCCGAGCAATCTTTGATTCTGGGGGTATCCTCTACGGCTTCATCAAAACTTCCATGACATTCCATACACTCACCTTTTTCCAGTTCCTCTGGAATTTCCCCAAGGAGTTCCTCATGCATGGCAAAATTGGCTTTCTTATGGTCGCCTTTTGCAAAATATTGAAAATGGATTTTGTGATTGAAATCTATTGGCTGTTCAGATTCGTAAGTACATCCGAGGAGAAAAAGCAAAATCACTTTCATTATGATAGTCTTCATCACATTGTTTTTCCTCAAAATCGGTTTTAGAATAATGAAAATGCCAGATTGCGCCAGTTTAGCTGAAAATTACAACTTTCATGCCATGTCAATCGCAATGAAATTAACCAGACGAAAACACAGAAGTTAGGAGGGTGTGGGATAAACAGACGACACGCTGACGGTTTGACGATTAGCCGTCATCTCAAAAAGGATAGCTTTTGATAAGCACTTGAGTAATCAGACATTTAGAGGATGATCATATGGTGACGTTGAATCGTCATTTGTTGACGGATTATCGAGGGATCTCAAACGGGCAAGTTTGTCGCGCAGAGTTGTACGGGGAATGTTCAGTAGTTTGGCGGCTTTTACCTGATTCCCCTCTGCTTCTTTCAAAGCCCACAAGATTAATTTAGCTTCCACTTCCGAAACGGCCTCGGAGAGATTAATCTGTTTGTTTCCACCAGGATCAAGAGAAACCATGCCATCCTGCGCGTGGACATCTCGAATGTAGTCGGGCAGATCGTCAACGGTGATGCGATCTGATTTGGAAAGTGTCACTGCATGTTCCACGATATTTTCCAGCTCCCTGACGTTACCCGGCCAATCGTGCCTGAGTAGTACTTTTTGTACTTCATGAGTAAAATAATGTAAGGATTTATTTCTCTCTTTGCAGAGTTTCTTCAGAAAATGCCGGGCCAGAAGAGATATGTCCTCGCGGCGCGCCCTTAATGGTGGCAACTCAATCTTAACCACGTTGAGGCGATAATAAAGGTCTTCTCGGAATTTACCTTCCGAAACCATCTGTTGAAGGTCTTTTTTTGTCGCGCAGATCACGCGCACGTTCACTTTTAAGGGCTGCTCACCTCCCACCCGTTCGAAAGCTCTCTCTTCGATCACCCTGAGGAGCTTGACTTGAAGCTCGACCGGAATATCATCCACGTCATCCAGGAAGATTGTACCTTTATCCGCTAACTCAAACCGTCCGCGTTTGCGGCGCAACGCTCCGGTAAAGGCACCCTTTTCATGACCGAAAAGCTCACTTTCGAGGATTTCACGATTCAAAATAGCGCAGCTTAGTGTTATGAAAGGACCATATTTTCTGTGGCTATTGTAATGAAGTGCATTGGCCAGAAGCTCCTTTCCGGTTCCCGTTTCTCCTTGTATGAGAATGCTCGTATCACTGTCTGCCACTGCATCAGCCTTCTCATATATGGTTCGCATGGCCCTGGAGTGACCGATGAGATTCTGATAGCAATACTGAGACTGGATTTTCTTCTGCAAAGTCGCAATTTGTACTTTACCCTTGCGATACTCCATCAGGCGATTCAGTTTGATGGATAACGCATCATAGGGGAAAGGTTTGGTAATATAATCGTAGGCCCCCTCTTTCATCGCTTCTACAGCATTCTCGATCGTGCCGTAGGCCGTCATCATAATCACTTCTATCTCGGGTGAAAGTCTCTTGATTTCTCTCAAGAAAGTCAACCCATCCATAGATGGCATCCGCAGATCCGTAACCACCACATCAAAGGAACTCTTCCTGAGGTAGTCAAGACCTACAAACGCATTCTCTCCAATCTCGACACTGTATCCCTCGTCTTCCAGTTGTGTCTTCAAGGTCACGCGTTTCAGCTTTTCGTCATCAATTACAAGAATTTTGCCTTTCATTGTTCATCTCTCGTCGGTAACAAAACGCTAACAGTGGTTCCCTGGCTTGACTTGCTGGTAATGGTGATTTTCCCACCATGTTCTTCGATAATTTTTCGACTAATGGAAAGGCCAAGTCCTGTGCCCTTTTCAGTATCTTTGGTGGTAAAGAAGGGACTGAATATTCTTTCCAGATTTTCCTCCGAAATGCCGCATCCGTTATCTGATATCCTCACCTGCGCAGAGGGATTCGAGTCCTGGTTTGGTACTTCGGTCTCAATCCCAATGCGCCCACCAGATTTACCATCCAAAGCATCAGAAGCATTAATGAGGATATTTATGAAAACCTGCGAGAGATTGTAGGGGTCGCCAAATACCTTTGGTAACGACCTATCTTGATGGGACACCAACTCAATGCCTTGATCCTCAATCTTGTGCTTAATCAAAAGCAGTGATCTCTCTACCACCTCGTTCAAATCGATGATTTCCATCTTTAGCTTGTGGTGCTTGGAGAAGATTAGAAGCCTTCTCACGATAAAAGCAATTCTTTCTATCCCTTCCGAAATCAATTCGAACATAGTGTTCGCTTTCGTTATGTTGCCAGGATTCTTCTGGATGATGTCCAAACAATTTTGTATTCCATCCAAAGGGTTATTGATTTCGTGAGCTACACTTGCGGCCAAACGCCCGATGGAGGTCAACTTTTCGGTGTGAATCAGTTGTTCTTCAATGAACTTGCGCTCTGTGATATCTCGCCTCAACTCGATTACTTGAAAGATCTCTCCATTTTCGTCCCGAAGAGGAGAGCAATAAATCTCCAGATATTTCTCTCTTCCACTTCTGTCCAGGAAAGTGTGTAATGTCTTTTGCAAACTGCCTTCCTCAAAAGTTGTTTTGGCAGGGCACCTTCTCAGCAAGTCCTGATCACAGGAGATTTCTGAATCTTGCACGATCGTGAAGCAACCTCTTCCAATGATGTTTTCTCTGGAGCCACCGCACTTATTCAAGTAGGCATCATTGGCAGTGACAATCTTATAGTCTCGGTCTACGACCACAATCTCATCGTCAATCCCATTGATGACATGCTCCAGATAATCTTTGTGCCTTTCCACTTCGTTTAAAGTGTCCTTTAAATTGGCAGTCATTTGGTTAAAGCTCCTGGCCAGATTGCTAATCTCATCATTTTCTTTGAATTCGATTACTTCATCTAAATTGCCTTCACTAATACGAAGCGTCGTGTCTGTAAATTTTTTGATTCTCTGAAGAATGAGCTTATTTACCAACAGGCCCAACACCGCACTGGTGACCAGAACCATGACGAGAGCCATCCCAAATATTTTGTTACTGTTAGAAGCCAATTGCCTTTGCGTATCCGCCATGGACAAATCCATCACCAAAATACCATTTATTTTCTCATCAGCATCATGACAGTCATAACACCGGGGCCGGTTATAAATGAGGCTCATATTTCTGAAAATTTCTGTACGTTTTTCATCTTTGGCAATCGTCGTGTTTTTTCGCCTTACCGGAGAGTACTGGTGGCAAACCAGACAAATTGGATCAACATTGTTTTTGTAGACTTTTCCCACCATTTTAGGATCAGAGGATATCTTCAACTCGCCCCTTTTGTTCAAGATCATGATTCGTTCCACACCCGATTGCTCAGAGAGTCTCTTTACCTCTTCATTCAATAAATGGGGCTCTTTTTGGAGCATAGCGGTTTCCAAAGTATTTACCACCAATCTACTGAGATTTGTAGT
>JBHHWW010000033.1:0-14374 GCA_046756725.1 Nitrospiria bacterium
CATCCGGCACCGAACCAAACGTTCGAAAGGTTGTTTATCCAGAGAGGGAATGTTGTATATAATGTTTACATCCTCCCCTTTTGTGGGGTTATTTATTTTTTCGGATGACTTTTTTAAGCGGGCTTAGATTGATTTCGTCCATGACCGTGCCGGGACGCAAATCAAGAACGGATAAAATAACTTCTGCAACGTCCGCCGCTTCAATGTAGTTTTCTGCCTCGGTGCCAGGGGCAAAAGAGAGGGTATTAAAAAAGGGTGTTTTCACCATGCCGGGATTGATCAGGGTGATTTTTACCGTAGATTTGGCGCACTCCTTTCTCAAAGATTGCGCGAAGCCCCGGAGCGCAAATTTACTTGCGGAATAAACCGCGCCTTTTGCGCCACCCGTCAGAGCGGCTTCTGACCCGATCAAAATAATATCGGATCGATCCAATTGTTTGAAGTGTGGCATGAAGGCCCGCACAAGGAAGCAGTGGCTCGTGAAATTAAGATTCATCAAGTCGCTGATCTGTGCGTAGGAAAACTCCTCGATGTTCCCAAAGTTGCCTTTTCCGGCGCAGGCAATGATGCCTGAAATTTCCGGATAATTTCGATTAATTTTTGAAAATGTATCGGGCAGTGCAGGAAGATCAGACAGGTCGAGTGGAACCGGAATGAAATTGGATGAATTAAGCGATGCCTTTCTACAATCTCTGGCAATGCCGATGACGTGATCGCCCCGGTTGAGCAGCCGCTTCGTGGTTTCCAGGCCAATCCCCGAAGAGGCCCCTGTGATGATTACTGTTCGCATCGGTAATAAATCTTTCTCGGAATATACTGAAACAAGGCTGTTTCACATTTTGAGATCATCTCTTCCTCGATTTCTTCCGGATACGAAGTCATCCCGTCTTGCTCCACATAGTGTCCTGCATAAAGCCGTTCATCGGGGTAGAGCTTAGCAATATTCCGAAAGAAAGTCTTAGGCATCCGGAAAAACCCGATACTGACAGAGTGTAACTGGTCTGCATTCAGCGCCTCGAAAAGCCTTTGATACAAGCGTTGATAATGCTGCTCATAGTCTGTTTGATAAATTAGAGGCTCAAAACGCAGGGCGATCTTCCATCCTGCTTGCTGTAATTTCTGTGCTGCACCAATCCGTTTGGAAAGGGAAGGGACGCGGTGTTCCAGGTGTTCTGCAATATTTTCAGGAGAAAAACTCATGGCGACAACGCAGTTCTGAATCGGTTGATGTTGGAGCAGACTGCGTATCTGAGCACTCTTGGTTCTGAGTTCCAGGCAGGCCTGAGGATAGCGCTTGAAAAACGGCAGGAAATATTTGGCAAATCCGCTGAATTGTTCAAGGGCAAAACTGTCGCTGTCATACCCGGAATAAAAATAACAGGACTCAGAACCGCAGGCCTGAATGGTTTGTTCAATCTCCCTTTCGAAATCTTCAAAGTTTACAAAGAGTAAATAGTGCGCCGAAGCATACATCCCCTGGAGGAAGCAGTAGCGGCAATCATAGGGACAGTTCAACATGTGAGAAAAATAGTAGCTGTTTTTATTTCCGAATCCGTATCCGGGCGGGGCGGGCAGAATGAAGTGCTGGTGTTTTTTCGCAAGAATCAGTCCCGAGTGTTTTTTCTGAAGACGGAAATTCTGAGCCTTTGGATTAAAGACTTCGCCGTAGCGTGTGCATGAGATCAGGGGAATATCGGGACATTTGTCAATGATCCGCCGGACGCGTGCTAAATCGCGGCATTGATTTTCTATATAGAGTGCAGAAAAAGGAGGCATAAAATCAAAAGGTCATAAGATGATTGCCAGTCACTGTCCGATATTCGCCAAAAACGATTTTGGGAAGCGAGTTCTGGTCATAGAACAAGTTTTTCCAGTGGTGCAACCGTTTTGGAAGTTGTGTTGTTTGTGTTGAGGAGTCCCATCGCTGAATCATGATATCAAATTTTCTTCCGTAGGATTTTTTACTCAATGCCCTATTTTTCAAGCGGATAGGCACCATCCCAATCTTTAGAGGGAGGAGAGCAGTTGAAGGCTTCTATTCTTTTCAGATAGAGCTGGCTGGTTTTATCACCCTCCTTCTTCATTTCGCTAGATTTCTTAAAAATATCTTTTGCCCGCATGAAGTCACGATTTCTGAATAAAAAAAGTCCTTCTCGAAAGAGGGAATTAAAGGCCTGCTGGTCTTTATTCACTTGCTTTTGGTCATCCAAAACTTCAAATACGCGGATTGCCTCCTCTTTTCCCTGCACGCAAACGAGATCCAACTCTCTGCATAAAAACCTGTCTTCTACAAGCCGGTGCGTGAATTCTGAAATCAATATCTTGCTCCCATAGTATTTATTGGCGCTTTCCAATCTTGAAGCGAGATTCACCGCATCGCCAATAATCGTGTAATCCATTCGATCTTTCGAGCCCATGTTGCCCACCACCATATTCCCTGTGTTGATTCCGATACGGGTTTCCAGACAATACCGGCCTTGTTTTTCCCAATCCCTGTGGAGGGCATCCAGCTTTTTTTGACATAAGATGGCCGTTGAAACCGCCCGTTCCGCATGGCTGTCGAGCGTTTGAGGCGCCCCCCAGAAGGCAACAATGCTATCTCCGATAAATTTATCCACAGTTCCCTCCATCTCGTTAATGAGGTCGGTCATGATGGATAAATATTCATTCAGCATGGATAAAAGGTCTGTGGGACTCATTTTTTCAGAAATTGAAGTGAAATCGGCAATATCAGAAAAGAATGCCGTCATGACGCGCTCTTCACCACCGAGTGCTATTTCCCTACTTAGAAGTTCTGTCGCGACATTGGGTGAAATCACTTTTCCCAAAAGATTCCTTACTTTTTCCTTTTCCAACAATCCCTTCCCCATCTTGTTGAAAGCCTGGGCCAACTCTCCGATTTCATCTTCGGTTGAAACAGAAACACGATATTCATAATTCCCTTTTTCGATCTCTCGAGAACCGCGAACGAGTGTGTGAACCGGCTTTGTCACAGTTCGGGCGATGACGATACTCCCACCCAGCAACAACACCCATCCCATCACGGACAACAGGAAGAGCACTTTGCGAAGTCGATAAGTGGGTTGTAATACATCCTCTAAAGAACGCTGCAATACGGCGAGAATTGTAAACTCATCATTTTTGAACAATGCTGTAAATAATGTGACATATTGCTGTTTCCCCATCGTTCCTAAAAAACTTTTGTTTAATTTCTGACGATTGCTTGAAACAAGATTTAATAAATCCTGTATCAAGGGCGGCGGCAAGGAGGAGGCAATATTGAAGACTTCTTCTGTGTTTTTTACCTGCAATAATGATATTTGGGATAAGGTCAGTGTTTGCAAGGCTTTCACCATACGCTCATCGATGGTAAAGCTGAGGCATAGCCATGCAATGGGGGTCGGGGCCAACACTGGAATAACAACAAATTGATGGGCCTGCTGATGGATAAAAGCAATGGAAGACGCACTCCCTTCTTCCTCTGCCAGTGCAATCAACTCCGGCAGGAAGAATTCGTCGCCTCTGACATCCGGATTCATCGTATCGGCGATGAGCATGTAGTCGGTGGATACCAGCATCATGACCGAGGCATCGATCCGCATTTTAAGATTGTCCAGGGCGGATAAAATGGTTGGGTGGTCGTCGGTGGAAATGGCCTGTTTAAACGCAAAATCCCCGGCCAATAAACGAGCCCCTTCAACGAGGTGTTTTTTTCGATTGTTTGTCAGGCGCGTAAAGACACGGCCGGTGACTTTGAGGTCTTCTTGAATTTGAGAAAATGCATTGTCCATGTTTGCATTATTCACGGCTGCAAACATCCCAATCTGCATAATTCCTAGAAGGCCGAGGAAGAAAAATAAGAGGCGGGAACGAAATTTTCTGAAACGAAAATTGAACCTTAGTGGTAACCTCCTCCTCCAAGATTGGAAGAAATTGGCCCGCGTCTCGGTTTCCATAGTTTCTTTAGTTTTATCACAAATGATTTGGCCTCATTTCTACCGCGATCAATTTGTACCCGCTGCCGGGTCGATTTTCTTGAACCGATGAGCCTGGGGTGCCAAATTTCAAGATCATATACCCCAGAGGGGACTTCAAGGACGGCCTGACCACTTGAATCCGTTTTCGTAAAATAAGGCGTGTCCACAACATAGACGAAAGCAGACATCCAGTCATGAATATTACATCCCAGTGAAATAATCCCGGTTTTATCGAAAGTCACAGGGGCCGGGAGAACCTCTTTGTACAGGGGAATCTCAAACTTTTTGGCAGGAGAGAAGGAATAAATGTGATGTCGGATGTTGTCATGGTTCGGAAAAACGACTGAAGTGCCCCGGCGGATGACATTGACAAAGTCAACATATTCCTTGTCGATTTGATCGACAATGGTCTTTTTTTGCTGGAGAGGACGATCAACGCTTGGCACAGGAAAAGCTGTCACGGCAGCCATTTCAATCTTTTTTCCCGATTGTCCCAGAACCGCAATATTGATTGTTTCTGCCCAGGCAGTCTGTACAGAAAGAATAAACAGACCCGCAATCAAATATAGGGTCGAAATATACTTCTTCTCTTTAAAATCCATCGTAACTCAACAGGTACTTCACATTTCGGTAAATGACCGCTAAAAACTATAGTTAAGGCTGGACCTATAAATATTGTTCTTATAGGTGAATTTAGAGGCCGTGCTTCGCTTGTAAACATAACCCAGATTGAAAGAAGCGTGACCGCTAAAAAAAGCATAGCTCAAATCAGCAGCCAGATCCTGGGTCGTCGATGTTGTTTTGTAGGCGCATCCCGGAAGTGCGTCATCCAATACCGGGGTTCCTTCGATAATGCCCGACAGAACGCCCGAGTCAATAATTTCCTGCCGACAGTTTGAAACCGTATTGCCATCGCGCAGGCCATATCCGATGGAAAAGAGGGTCCACTTTGTCATAAGGAAACTTGCTTTCACAATGCCCCTATGCCCTTCTAAGTCAAAAACACGAGAGCGGTCGCTCTTACGGGTATCAAAAACGTATCCGGCTTGCAAATCGACTCTTTCATGAAGTCGCTTGCCGACGCGGAGACCGACGACATATTTTGCTCCATCCCGGAACCGGCTGCGTGATTCAATCCGTGCCGCTGAAAGATCCGTGCGAATCCAGGGAATAAAAGGGCCGATTCCGAATTTATGCTCCACGCCGAGTGTGCTTCCAAAGGCAATATTGTCTAGACGGGAAAAGGTTTTATGGTACTGGTATTTAACATCGGCTGTGAGTGCTAATCGTGTAAAATCAGTCATCTGATAGATTCGACCTGCGGAAATAGAGGGTTCAAATATTTGTTCTTCTTCCTTGGCAGAATCAAACATGCCATTCGTCATATTGTCATTGAAAGCGTAGCCGATTTCCCCATCGGCAATCCACTCCACCCATTCTGAGCGAGCGACAACAGGATTCATAAAAAAGCCGCACAAAATAATCAGAGAGGTGATAACACAAACGGTTTTATTTGTTATTTGTTTTATTGAACTCGGCATTTTTTCTAGAACTGGATAGCGCGAATCATCTCAAACAGCATCTTTATTCTATATGAAAGTTGTTTATTTTGAGCACAGTTTACATATCCTCAGTCTCGATTGAGGGAATTGACTACTATAAAGCGATGAAAAAGGCAAGTATTGCGCATGTTATCTGGTTGTAGGGCTCGTACTCCCGCCAAAATTTAGGTAATAAAAAGCATTCCGAACAGTGATTTATCGGTGAGTTCATCACTATCCCCGACGATGGAAAAGTGTTAGTGATTTTCCTGGAGAACCAGACTTTTAAAATCTCGAATAGAGTTTAAAGATGTCGAAAAAAATAACACCACGGAAATAATATGAGCATTTCCCATGGAGTGTTGAAGAGATATGAAATCAAAAAGTTATGAGATGATTGGACAGTTTCTGTTCGATGTCTGCCAGAAATGCTTTAGCGCTGGTGACGGAGCTTTCGGCATTTTGGGCTTCTCGGGCCAGTTGAGCGGGGAAATACTTGCCATGCAGGGTGAGCCATCGTTGCAGCAGTTTTGAAAGTTGAGATTTTTGCGTTTCGGTGAAATGCCATTGCTGGGTAATGATATCAAATTCGGTACTCAGTGCCATGTCTTGGATTAAAGCTGTTGCATGGCGGTTGATGGCATCGATAAGCGTCGAAAGGATGATTTCAATCTCGTCTAAATGTTCGTCCATTAAGCGAATAACCGATGCTTTCGTTATTTTTTCAACCGGGTATTGCGGTATGTCGGAGACAACTTTGTAGCACTGCACCCATTCAATCGTGGTGGACCGGAGGGCCATTTGATAATAGCCGCTCGCTTCCATGTCATACCCTCCAGAGGTCTTGTATTCCTTGTTTGGAGTATCCACGGTGGTTAAATCACTGGTGGCACAGGGAAGTGGGTAAATAAGTGGGGGGTAATAACAGCGTTGTGTCGCCTGATCGGTGACCTTGTGGGCAATAAATCCCTGGCCGATTTCTAAATCCCGATGACCGGCGATCCCGAAATTAAACCATGCCACCGGACCTTCCTTTCTTGTCAGCGCTTGAAGGTATGCGGTGGCTGCGGCCGAAAAAAGCTTTCCTATGCCTGAGATAATAAGGTTGAAGTCCTCGTTCGTGTAGATTAGAAAAGGATGTTTCCCTGCAAGCCTGTGCAGACGCAAGAGATCGATCAGGGGTCTTGCTTCAGCCATGAGGCTGACAACGATATTCATGCGTGAGTGACTTCCACGGCTTCCAGGCGGTGCTGTTTAATAATGGTTTGGCAATCGTCTAGAAGTTCCTGGTTATTGTGTTTCGCTGCGCCTTTCATTAAAATCTCACATTTGTGTCGCAACATCTCGTAAGCCGCCGCAAGATCATTGCCTTTGACCGCTCCAGTCTTGATTAGTTTATCAAGGGCCCGTACTCGAAAACGGTCCATCCCCCAGTATTTTCTTGAAAGTTGGTCTGAGTGTCCTCCGTATTTTGCGATCAAGCATTCATCTAGATAAAGTACTGGATATTTGGCGCAGATTCTTAACCACAAGTCATAATCTTCGCAGACGGGGAGTTTCTCATCAAAATAACCGATTTCCTCAAAGAGCGTTTTTTTGATGAGAACGGAGGAAGGGGAGATGACGCAAAGCGGCAAACAGTGTTGGAAAATATGACCTCCCTTTTTTTGATGTTTTTTCATTTGATTGACCCGCACACCATTTCGTATCCATAACTCGTTGGTGTGGCATAATATAGCGTCGGGTTGACGGACTATTGCATCTGTCTGGCGGGAAAGCTTGCGCGGTGACCAGGTGTCGTCCGAATCCAGCAGGGCGATCCAATCTCCCGTTGCCGCGCGTATCCCGCGGTTTCTCGCCGCACTGACACCGAGATGCGACTGTTGTATGAATTTTACCCTTGGGTATTTGCTTTGTACATCAAGTGCCGCGTCTTGTGACCCATCATCCACCACAATAATTTCATGGATGGCATACGCCTGTTTAAATATTGAATCAAGTGCGCGGGAAAGCGTGTGTGTGCGGTTAAAGGTGGGGATGATGACGCTGATGGTCAGTGCTGAAACATTGGCATTGCTCAACTTCTAGACATCAATGTGATTGTTGGATGTATGCTGAAAAGGCCAGGCTAGCAACAGCCTTCGTTTTCGGGTGGGCAACAATCTATCCCTTCAGGTATTTTTTCCCTGACCGTCACGTCTCCCTGAGTGACGGTAAAGGAAGATTGATAGGGCGGTTTTTGGAGTTTTTCTGCAGTGTCGGTGCAGACTGGGACGACTTGATCTCGTGGAAAGAGATGCCCTTCTTCGTCAATGACGGCTTGCATGGGTCCCAGGTAAGTGGCTTGTTGGCCGATGTGCTTGCACCCTGCCTTTTTTTCAAACTTGTATCCTTGAATGACCGCTGAATAGAATCGAAATCCATCAACCTCTTTCCAGAGGGTTCTTTTGAGGATGGAGAGACCGTAAAACCCTGCCCGCTCCAGATTTGAGAGATATTCTTCTTCCGTCAGGGCGCCGGAGACACATTCTCCCCAGAGGCGAGGATTGGCCCGCATCCCTTCAGGAAGGGGTTTTTCTGTAATTGTATCTGAAATGACGATTCGCCCGAAATCCTTAAGAACACGCCAGATTTCGACAAAAACCTGTTTTTTATCCGGGGAGAGATTGATCACGCAGTTTGAGGTGACCAGGTTTGCAAAGCGGTCGGGTAGGGGGATCTCTTCCAAATAGCCCTTTTTAAATTCAAGATTGTTGTACCCCAGATTTTTGATGACTTCTTTTTTGGAGTGCATGGCTTTTTTCAGCATTTGATCGGTCATGTCAACGCCGACGACTTTTCCCGAAGGACCGACCTTTTTGGAGGCGATAAAACAATCGATGCCGCCACCCGACCCGAGATCCACCATGGTTTCGCCTTTTATAATGTCGGCAAGGCCGACGGGGCTGCCACAGCCGTAGGAAATTTCCAACACTTCCTTGGGGATGTGATCGCTGTCTTGCATCGAGTATCCTTCCGGGCAACAGAGTTGGGGTTGTGGAGAGTCGGCCGCATCGCCGTAAAAATTGCTGACAACACGTCGTGAGTGGTCAAGGTCAACCGATAAGACACAGGCAGAGCGTGAAAGTGCGACCTCAAATCCACCCACTGTATCGGTCCCTTCTGGGTTGTCTTCGAGGATGGCATCTTCCCCCATTGCGGCATAAATAATCGGTCGGTCGTATCCGGATCGGGTTTTTTGTTTTTCTTTTTTCTCTGCGATGGAGAAGAGTGTGTCCAGTATCCATTCTTCATAAAATTCAGAGAAAGGGTCTTCACCCAGAAATTGGCTGCTATAGAGAAAGGTATGTTCCAGATCGCCTCCGCCACAGAGAAATTTCAGATAACAATCTTTACATTTTTTCTTGTTTTGAACCGTTGCACTTCGTATCTGTTTTGCCATCGGCGCATTTCGCCAGATCTCTTCGAGAGATTGTTTGCGTAATGTTCCCATCTGCAGGGAGGGGATGCCGGACAAAGCTGCCGTTGGATAAACATTGCCATCGGCGTAAACACAGAGGGTTTCATAAGCGGCATTTGAAAGGTCCACCTTCACACCGGACTGCCCCATCAGTTTGCCCAGTAGCGTTTCATAATTATCGAAGGTGATCTCTGCCCGGTCGCATTGGTTTTTCATTTCGAGGAAGGCTTTAAGCAGTGCCGGGTTGGACGGAGACTTCAAGTCATCTGTCGATAAAGCGCGACCCCGATGGTGGCTCAGGAGAAGGTGGATATTTTTTATATCGAGTGAGCTGGCGAGATGGACCATCTCTTTCATAGAGTCAATATTGGATCGATTCACAACGCTGGTTAAGGTGGGAGAAAAACCGAGATTGACCGCTTCCTTAATGCCGCGGACGGCTGCATCGAAGGTCCCTCTTCCCCGGATGGCGTCATTTATTTCAGCCGTCGGACCATCCAGACTGATTTGAAGATGGAGACGGCTGGGGTCGCATCTTGAAAGTTGCTTCAGCTTCTTGCCGCGAAAAAGCATTCCATTGCTTAAAATGATCAATTCTGTATGTGGTGTGTCTTCAGATAGAATGGTGTCAATGAGGTCAAAGATATCGGACCGAAGAAAGGGTTCCCCGCCAGTGATATAAAATTGTCTGACGCCGAGTTTTTTTGCCTGCTCAATCGTCTCTTTCCAGAAAGCAAGTCCTTCTCCTGGAATGCCAGACGGAGATGAATCAACCAAACAATGTTCGCAGGAAATATTGCATGCGTTCGTTACGTGGAGCCAGAGCTCTGAGAGTTTGTTCAGTTTGAGGACTTCCGCGCGTCCGGGATAGGGTGCCCTGAGAAAAGGGCTTGTTGAAATAAAACCAGCCCGCAAGGCATCTTGTATAAAAGTTTGGCAATGTAGCCAGCCCCGGGTCCAGTCGAGGTGATTTTCTTTGCAGTAGTTCGCGACAATTTCGGTAAAATCCTGAGTGCCGCCGGGCGCCTGGTTCAGGGATCTTATGAGTTTTGCGCCTCGTGTATCGGTTGCAATCCAGTTTGGCGCTTCGGAGTCAATAAGAAGCGATAAATCATTCCGAGACAATTCCCGGTAAACAGGGGTGAAAAAATGGCGATTCTCAAAAGTACCAGTGTTCATGTTGGGTGACTCCATCTATCAGTAATGACGATATTTATAAGTGCTTGAACCTTGTGAAACTGTAAGCCATCCTACATTTGCCTGATGGGGGGGTCAAGAGGTAAATCGACATAAAAAATGTTTGAAACGATTGCAAAAACCACGATTGATTTATGTCGCGGCTTCGATTATGATCCGGCCCATGCAAAAAAGTAAGATCTGGTATTTACAGAAAATCCACCTATTCAAAGAAATGACCTCTGAAGAAATGGGTCAGCTTGATCGCTCGACCCGGATGGAGTCGGTCAAAAAGAAAACCCCTATTTTTTTCCCGGGAGATCCGAGCAAGCAGGTCTACCTCTTGAAAGAAGGCCGGGTGAAGATTTCCAGAATTTCCGAAGATGGCCGGGAAGTGACGCTTGCCCTGTTAGAACCGGGAGAGATTTTCGGGGAATTGGAGATTCTGGATGATTCTCCCCGGGATACTATGGCGGAAGCGCTGGATGATAGTCAGATTTGTGTTGTGAATAAAGATCTCTTTCTGGATATGGTCCGTAGAAAACCTGCATTTTCATTTCGTCTGACGAAGTTGATTGGGCTTCGGATGAGAAAGATTGAAAGCCGTGTTGAGGACTTGGTCTTTCGCGATGTGTCTGCCCGCTTGGCCCATCTCCTGCTTGATCTTTCGAATGAATACGGGAAAGAAACAAAGGAGGGTATTTACCTCGGCATCAAAATTACCCATCAGGAGATTGCAAACCTCATCGGTTCGATTCGAGAGACCGTCAGCGCAATCCTTGGGGAATTTAAGCGAGACAAATGGATTTCTTTCGATGGACGTCAGATTCTCCTTCTCCGTAAAGACCTTCTTGAAAAGCGTTCTGGATCAAGACATTTTTAGTCTTTGAATATCGAACTTAACTTCCGCACATAACTGGTTGTCTAATTTTAATCTGGAACCCAATTATGCCTTATAAAATCAATTAGTTACGTTATTTATAGCTGTTTCGTGACAGACAGAAAGAGCTATTTGATGGATAAAATGGCAGCGGATGCCTTTATGAGCTTTTTCCCTTCGGAACCTTTTTCTTCTGCAGTAATTGGTGTTGTTCCCACAAAGGGTCTTTATTCAATCGGTGACGAGAGGGGAGATGGTTTTTTCGACAGATTTCCGATATCTCGCAAAAGGAACAAGCGTCTCCGGGCATCATATAGAACTGTCCTTCTTGCATACCGTGCAACAGTGTTGAAATCGTTTCTTTTAACATTGCACCTGTTTCCCCCTCCCACGCGTTTTCCGGAAAGGACTTTGTGACGAGCGGCCCATCGGTCCAATTCGGCGCGATGTAGTGAAAAATAGTTTTGATCTCTGTATTGTTCATTACTTCTTCTTCAGAGAAGACCCCCGAAAGTTGTTGATAGAGAGGCGGTTGAAGTCTCAGTCCACGAACCGCCGAGAGGAGGAGGTTTTTCTCAAATGTTTTCGGCTCTTTTCTCAGCGTCACTTTGTAATCGATTACACGTATGCTTTGCGCTTCCGAATGATAATCGATACGATCTAGTCGTCCCTCCATCTCGGGCCAGGTTGTTTCAACCTGGCCCCGGCAAGACACTTCAAAAGCAACCGGTCGAAAGCCCGACACCGCAAGTTCTTTCAGATCGAGGAGAAGCATTTGGTGGAGCATCGTGAGGATCTTTTCCTTGAGCATTTCCCAGAATAGCGGGTAAATGACCATCTCTTCTGATTCGTATCGGTCCAGTATTTCTCGACTGACGGCTTTAAGCACTCGCAAAATTTTGGCCTGCTCTGTCAACATGGGAAGGTAATTTTTTTGGTGAAAATAAGAATAGAATGCTTTCAAAATGGCATGGCAGAGTTGTCCGATGTCTGCGGATTTCAATCCAGTCGCTGTTTCGGGGCGGTCGCTCGCACGAAGTTTCAATATTTTCATGGAGAAAAATTGGAAAGGGCAGCGGGCATAGCATTCGAGGGCTGTTGGACTGATCCTCTTTTTTTTTAGAGCCTTCCATGTAGACCCTTCGGGTTGTATAAGGCCGTCAAGCGCCATCAGTGGACCTTGCGCTTCAAGACGCATTAGAGCTTTGCGTGTCTGCTGGTACAGCATCCTTGAAAAGGGAAGAGATTCAACAAGAGGTGTCAGGTCTTGTGATTTAAGGCTCAAGTGGAGGGCTGATTCGGTAGCCAGGAAGAGGTCGGCTTCATTAAAGGGTAAAACCGATTGTTTCTTCAGAAGGCCTTGTGGGACGCTTTGTTCATCCGGACCGCCCGTCTCTGTTTGGAATGCCTTGCGCAGTTCGTTGAGGTACCAGGAAGGTGCCAGTGAATTGCCTCGCCCATCGACCCGGTGATAGAGGACATAAAGCCGCTCCCGGACTGCGTCAGCCGTCAGTCTCAGGAGTAGGCGTTCTTCTTCATAGCCAGCGTGTTTTTCTCCGATTTTATACCCCAACACAGTTTCCATCACATATCGGCAGGTGTCGGGCAGAAAGGGATCTTCCCGGATTGTCCGTGGAAAGAGACCTTCATTCAATCCGAGAAGAAAACGATGTCGGGAGGGAAGTCCCCGGGCAGACATCAAACCTTCCACCCGAACACCGGCGATGTTTCCTTTGGAGATCGGGACGGACTGCCGCGCTAACCAGCGCTGAAAAGTCTGGATAAAATGGTCTCGATTGACTGTGGCCTTGAGTTGGTCCAATCCGGAAAGACTTTCCAGCGTCTTGGTGATTGAAAGGAGGACGGGGTCTTTTTGTTCGTCAAAGAATGGCTTCAGGTATTTTTGAAAAAGGCACTGCCATTTTGTGGAAAATTCAGACCAGGAGGCTACTGATGGAAGACGATTGATGTCCTCATGCACACTTTGAAAAATTGTCCAGAGCAATGTTTTCTGTTGGCTCTGGTAACAATCAGAATCCGTCACTGGGCGAATATCTTGAAGACGTTGCCACGTGGAGAGGCCTTTGATGACACCGGCTTTTCGACTCAAAAAATCCCACTGATCGGGAGCAGGTAGAGCATTTTGGGGAAGTATTTTTTTTGTCAGAAAGAGGGGAGACGAAACTAAGTCGATAAATAGAGATCGAGGGTATTCTTTTATGGGAAGCGCTGTCATGAGAGAGACGGTCTTGGCAAGCGGAAACTGAATAATAGGTTCCTGCGCACTGCTTGCAAGCGGGATGGCGTATTTTTGAAAGAGGTCTTTAATAGTGCTTAAGTAAGGGGTCAGGTCTCTTGAAACCACTGAAATGTCATCAAAGGCGACGCCTCCCTCTCGAACCAATCTTACGATTTCTTTTGAGACATACAGAACCTCATCTCTCAAATCAAAACAACTGATGATAGAAGAAGAGGCGGCATCACACACAGGATGATGAATGGAGTTGGAACTTACTTTTTCTCCGAAAAGATGTGATGCCGGAGAGGAAGGGATCGGTGCGGAATCCCTGGAGAGATCCCTGATCTGTGTGGCATCGCTCACGAGGCCTTCAACATATCGTTCAAAAAATCGTTCTGAAAAAGACCATTCAGAATGATCCTTCACAAATGGGAAGAAGAGCATTGTTTGATAATGACGTGCGACCGTGTGAAAAAGATCGATTTGAACCTGGGTCAAGTCGTAGAATCCGTAATAAAAAATTTGATCGAACTGTCTGAGAAAAGAGGAATAAAGGACCTGTTCAATCGCCATTTTGGAGACATCTCCATATCCCCAGATTCCCCGTGCTTGGCATCGGTTTTGAAACTGTCGATAGATCTGAAAAAGAGACAGGAGCCTCTGCTCAGTTTCCTTCCCAAGATGTTCTTTTTTAAATTGCCCTTCTTCCAGAGCTTGTATCGTGACATTTGGATCAACAAGACCATCCTTCATATCACGGAGGGTCTGCCACAATGCGGCGATCCCTCCTTCGGTTTCTTCAAGTGCGAAAAAAAATGAACCGGCATGTTGATCCGTCATCACCTGAATCCGTAGAGCCTCTTCAAAAAAAAGGTCTTCCTGAAGCGTCAGATCGCTTGCTAAATGTCTCTCTTCAAGCAGTTTCAGAGAAAGTTGATGAAAGGTGAGGACATGCAAATGAATCAAATTGAGATGATTTTCAATCGTCAGGAGAACCTTCAGTCGCCGCCGGATGGTATCAGAAGGAACCAGGATAAGAAGTGGAGAGAGAGGGTGCTTGGCTTTGAAGTTCCGGACTTGGGTAGGCAGGGTTGTTTCAAG
>JBHHWW010000034.1:0-14336 GCA_046756725.1 Nitrospiria bacterium
GATCCAGGTCGTCAAGCGGACCGAGTTGCATCAGTTCTTCGTCCTTGTGAGTGATGATGACAATTGTTTCTGCCCGGGCATATGAGTCTTCCTTATTACAGTCGAAGAACAATAGGAAAATGATAAAAATGGGGATAAACTTCTTCAACTAGAATGCCGCCGCAAAAGAAATAACCAGACCATCATTATCTCCATGCTCGATGGGGATATTGGCTGCCTGATTCCATTGGTACTCAATGCGGGCAACAAATGTTTGATAGGGTCGATAATTGATACCGGCGGTCCAACGGAGTTCTTCATTTTTGTCAACTCGTCCTTCAATGATGGCTTCGCCATATCGGAGCACAAGGATAAAAGTCGGGTCTTCATGCTTCTTTCCCAAAACGGTTTTGTTGAAGGATTTCGGCCAGAAGTTGAAATTGACCTGGGCATACCCCCCTTGCAAATTTTTCGGAATCTGAGAAGAAGCACTCTCAAGATTAAAGCGAGCATATTCGCCCAGGAATTCAAAGGGGCCACGCTGAAAAGACCAATCAATATCCAGGCCAGAAATACCGCTCTGGAGATGATCCTCATATTCCCCATGATAAACACTCAATCCGAGTTGGTTGATTTCGTTCAGAGTGAATCCGACATGCCCCACGATCGCCTTGTTATTGTTATTGTCCTGATTGAATGCGCCGCGTGCGCCCCGGCTGCTGGTCGGCTCAAACTTTCCTGTAAAACCGTTGATGAGAAATAATTGGTAATCGATACCCAGCTCATCAATCCATTTTCCGCCCTCATTCTCGATGAACAGTGTGCCGGTAAATCCCGCACCGGCTTCCCGCCAAGTGACAGGGACCACATGTTTCATTGCAATGGGTCGATGGGCCAGGGCACGTTGATAATTAAAGTGATTCAGATTGTATGCACCGAAAGGGACGAGAATGGCGCCAAAGCGGGGATTAAAAAGTGGATCTATCAAGTATTCAAACCATCCTTGTTCGACTTCAGCTTCCTCTCCTTTAAATTCAATCTCAAAAAAGGCTGTCATTTTGTTTCGGAAATTCATTTCTGAAACCAGTTCAAGACTCTCTGCCTTAAAGCTCGAAGGAGATTTTTCAAAACTTTCATAATCCAATCCGATGTACATGTTTAATTTGATGACTTCGTTAAGCTGATCAAAAAGCGCCAGATGTTCATCCCTTTGAAAGAGCAGTTCGTCATCGAAACGATCTTCTAATTCCCTGACGCGATTCTTTAAGTCTGAGAGTTCATCTGCCTGACAAGATGTACTGAATATAAGGCTCATTATGAACATGATCCCCATCATCATCCAAAGAAGAACACTTTTTATTTGGTCATGCCAAATCACTTGTCCACCTGATTTTTGTAACGCGTAGATAGATTTTTATCGACTTTCCACTGACAACATGGTTATGGAGTCCAGAGCATACCTTGAAAGAGGTCATCATTTTCTCCCTCATCATCGTTTCCGTCGGGACCGATGCTGTAAACGACGGCAGAATAGGTATTGTATTTAAGATATATGATGGTATATCCCCATTCGTCGTCCCTCCATTGAGAGGGGATCGATACATTATCCGGCGCTGTATTCGGATCACTGCCGTAAATATCTCCGACAATCAATTTTAATCGCTCATTGGTTTTATCGATCTTCGTCCGGACATCTCCCAATGGCATCAAAATTGTGAGTAATATATCGTCTTGACTGCCAAGTGTCCGATCAGGCCCCTGGCTGGTGAGGGTGACCAGGTTGCTGCCGCTTGTATATTGATACCGGTAGGCGTTGTTCCATGCGTCAGTCGTGTAATCCTGAGAGGAAAATTTGCCGATAATATAAGGACCTCTCCAGCCATTCGTGCCGCCCGGTTCTTCCTCTAGATCAACCAGGCTGTCGGAAGAAGTGGACTGCTCATCTGGAAATTCACTGGTATCGACCGCATAGGCTTCCAGCGCTTCTCTAAGGGTTTCCATTTCGACTTTGGTCGCATCTTCACGGGCCGCTTCAATCTGTTGCGAGATGACCGGGGCGAGCGAACCGGCAAGGATGGACATAATCGCGATCACGACGATGACTTCGATTAAGGTGAAGCCTTCTTCTTTGCGATCCGGTCCTGGCACGGAATGGTTCCTCTGATTTTTCTGGGTTAATCCGAACGGTTGAAAAGGGACGCTATTTTTTTGTTTTCTGTATTGATTGAAGAAGGTGCATCAAAGGCAGGGAGATGCACTTTGTTGTGTGAAATGTCTTTTTTATGGAAACCTGCTTTGTTTTGTTTTGGATGCAATTCTTTAATTAATAAAGCCAAAGCGGTGTTTCTCTGAACCTCTTCCTTAAACAGGTGTTGTTTAGGTTTAAGTGCAGCAATCCGCTCATTTGGAAGAACTTGAGAAATGTATTTCATGCCGCCTTTTTTTTCTATTTTAGCGAGTTTTTTAGTATCAAATAGACGGAGCTGCTCTTTTGTGAGAGAAGAGAGATGTTTGGGATCGCCGATACGTATTGTGATGATCTGTTCTGGAGACAGGGCATGTTTGAGGTTTTCGGGAATCCAGTCGAGATAAATCTGTTCTGTCAGGTTGGGAGCAAGCGCCTTGATTTGATTGGCGGTCAGCCTGTGGATCAGATAGGTCAATTGACGGCTGTTTGTGACCTCTGAAATAAAGGCCGTTATCTGTGCTGATGTCATGGCGCGAATCTGCTTATTGGAAAGATGCTGAATCCCACCTTTTTTCCCTGTGAGAACAATTTGGTTCAGGCTTAAGTTCGAAAGCTGCTTGCTTGTCAAAGAAGAAAGGTAGGCAGGGTCCCCGATACGGATAGCGGCAAGTTGTTGAGGGCTCAGTTCCCTCCGTGCATTTTCGGGAACCCAATCAAGATAAATTTTGCCACAGAGCACCGGAGAAACCATTTTGATTTGTAGAGGGGCCAACCGATGAATCAGATAGGCCAGTTCACCGTTTTTTTTTGTACTGGAAAGTACGCTGTTAATTTGTCTAGAAGTGAAGGTTTGGATTTGCGCCTCTGAAAAATAATGAATGTGCCCTCGCGCCGTCATTATTTGAACTTGCTGAGGTGAAATTTCTCTGACGCGGTCCGTATGCATGGCCCGAATTTCACTGATTGAAAGGACGGGGGAGTTTAATCTCGGATTCATTTGGACCGGTTGTGTTGGAAATTTTTCCTGTCCTGGACCTGGAATATTGAGGCCTTCAATATCTGTCTCTGTAGATCCTTTTGATATTTCTTGGTTTTCTTCCTCTGCGCCTTCTTTCTTATTTGCTTTCCGGTGTTGAGTGGGTAAGACTATTTTTTTTTCGGCTCTTTGGTTTTCTACTGAACCGGACATGATTAATTTTATTGTGTCTGTAGGGGATTTTGTGGCGGCATTTGGAAAAACGTTTTTGGCTTCTGCGGCCCTCTGTAAAGGTGTGAAAGCTGCGCGTTGCGAGAAATCAAGTCTGGCGTAGGCCTCCTGACTGAGCATCGCGATTTGTTCGGGTTTCGCAAAACTGATTTGTGTCGGATTGAGCCAATGCGCAATTACTGAAAAATGTAGATTGGAAATACCTGCGATTTGTTCAACACTCATCCTTTCTGTCAGGGCGGAAAGCGCTTCCGGGATATCAATATTCGATTCAAGGAAAGACTCAATTTGAGGAACAGAAAAAATTTGTTCAACGCGTTCAGGTTGAAATAAGCTGATATCCTTCCCCAGACTGTTCCTCATAGCAACAGACATTCGATGAATTTTCGAGTCGGAGAGATAGATCCATTGTGCCCTGGGCATGACTGCAAGCTGTTTCTCCGAAAGAAGTTTTCGCATGCCTTGCGTAAACCACACAAGATGAGTTTCTTTCATTTCACCTGGCGTGAGGTGCGAAATATCTTCGGGTTTTAAAACCGCTATTTTATCAATCAGGGAATCCTTCGGGTCAGCGGAAGTTGATTCTTGAATTGATCGTTCCTGAACTTCCGGACGTTTAGAGAGGGAAAGAACTTGAGGAGAAAGGTTTTTCCCAATGACTTGAATCTTAGAAGACGTCTCTTCTTTTTTCTCTGCCACAGGATTTGTCGGTGCTTTAGAATCTGGGGAGAGAGCGAGCGTCGCTTTCCGCCTTGGAATAAGGATTTCCTTTTTATTGATTCCTTTTTTTTGAGGATTTTCATGTTTCTGAGAAGGTTGGATTATGTCGAGTAACTGAGATGTTTGTTCAATCTCCAGAGGTTTCTTGATTTCTGTGCTTTTCTTTGTCGAGACGATGTGTCGTTTTGGCGCGGGAAGTGCCTTTTTAACCGCAGCGCTTGTAGTAATGTCCTGATGGTTGTTTGGGGGCCATATCAGAGCGTAAAACGGACGATTTTTGTCAGGTCCGTGGTCTTCTCCGTTGGTATTCGAACTATAAACCACGGCTGAATTCTGATTGTATTTTTTGTAGACAATTTCGTTCCCCTGTAAGTCTGTTCGCCATTTTTCAGGGATGAGGTATTGATCGGGAGAAGTGTTTGCGTTGTTGGCATAAATATCTCCGGCAATCAATTTAAGCACTTCTCTTAAATTGCCAGTGTCCGCCAAATCAGCTATATGTTTTTTTTCTGGGATGTCCTCTTGAACTGAATTTAAAGTGAAATCCGTGTGCTTTTTAGAAGCAACATCCGGCGGGGAAGGATGAGGATAACCTGAAAACCACTCAAGAGAGTTTTTCTCCGATGAAAACCTTCTTACAAGGGAAGGCGTTTCCAGGCCGGGCAGAAATCGATCTTCGATGGTTCCGATGGACGACAAAGTTCCGATGGATGCCAGAGAAGAAGATTTGATTTTGTTCTGTTTAGCATTGATTGTACTGAGATGAGGTTTCTTAAGGTCCAGCCTTGTGAGGGTAAAAACACACCCGAGAATCGTAACGACTGAAATAACGATCAATTCCTGAAAAAAAGTGAGCCCTTTGATCGGTTGATAATGCCAGAGACTTGTATTGGGTGTTCGATCTGCTATCAGCGATTGATTCTCGGCATCTTCTTCGATTTTTTTTTGTCGTTCATTCATATCTGTCTAAATATACCTCATCTTTTTCTCTTGTAAACTGGGTCAGTTTATCTAGGTGTGTTTTTCCTTCGACATAGAGATGCTGATGGGAAAATGGGGTAGAGTCCAGGAAATACTGATATTTTTCAATTGCCTGCTTGTATTGTTTTCTTTTTTCTAAAACCAGGGCAAGATTGTAAATCCCTTCTGGATAGCCGGGATTCAGAACGAGACTTTTTTCAAAGGCTTCTTGAGACAAGCCCAAAGAGCCCATCCGTTGTAAAACGACGCCAAGATTGTTGTAAAGAAGCTCATCTCCTTGATCTGCTTGTAGTGCGACTTCAATGAGTTCCGCAGCAAATCCGTGTTCTCCATCTTCCGAAAAGGTCATTGCAATTTTATTGAGTCTGTCGGGTGTCGGGCTGCCTGACATGAGATACTTTTCAACCATTGATTTGCTTTTTCGTGTGTCGCCCAGTATTTCGTAGAGTAGCGAGAGTTTGTAATACGCTTCCCCATCGAGTGGATCGAAAAATAGAGACGTTTCATAAGCTTCAATGGCCTGGGCATAATGCCCTTTTTTTAAGAAGCCTCCTCCTTTTATTAAATAATGAGCAGACATCCCGCGTTTTGTAATGTGTTGGTTTTTCTTTTTCGGGATACTGACCCGTTGTGAGGCTTCTATCCAGATGGTCTCTGTCGGAATGGCTTCTCGTTCATCTTGATCACCAATAAAACCTTGTGTGAAGTTTTCTTTTTCTGTCCCTTTTAAAATGCCTGTTTTAAAAGGTCGAACCATTTGTCTGATTCGATTCAGGCCTTTGCCAAGCATCCTGCGGTTTATTTCATTTGTGAGTATCTTCGGCGTCAGAACAATGATGAGTTCGACTTTGTCTACCTTTTGATCAATTGATCTGAAGAGGGGGTTGATGACGGGAAAATCGCCCAAGTAAGGAATTTTTCTTGTCACATCTGTTTTTCTGTTCTGAATAAATCCACCGATGATGATCGATTCTCCATCCCGAACCTTGATGGTATTCGATGATTCTCGAACATTCAGGATCGGTTCTGTCTGCAAGCCATCGGGTGTTGTGACAGTACCGGTCTGTTCTGTAATTTTTGGATTGACGGTAATAATCATCTCACCGGAGGAACCGATTTTGGGTGTGACGTTCAAAGAGATGCCGGCCTGCTCAAAACTGATATCAAATTCGGTCCGAATGCCGCCGCCACTGTCGATGACGGATCGGTTGATCACAGGAATCTGGTCGGCGATCTTGATGGTGGCCGTCATGTTATTCAATGTGACAATCCGGGGGCTCGAAAGCACATTAACTTGCCCTTGTGTTTGCAGAAGGTCAACAAGTGATGTGAATTTATTTGCCTTTGCAATGCCGAAACGTAAAACGCCTCCCTGAGGTGACAAGGATTGTTGGAGCACTGCCCCATCTTTCAAAGCACCCAGCGCGGATAGTCCGAGCGCACTCGGAAAAAGGGAATAATCGATACCAAATTGAAAGGTGTCACTTAAAACCACTTCGATAATCTTGGTCTCAGTGAGCACCTGGCGGGACATGGCTTCTTCCACCATTTCGATGTAGGCTTCAATCTGTTGCAGATTTTTAAGCTCGTCTGTGACCATAATGGTGCCTGCGTTTGCATTAAGGATGAGTTGTCCTTTTTTGCTCAACAGGTTTTTAAGCTCTTCCTCTATGGAGTTCCATGCATTGGCTTCTCCTGTCGTCGAGAGATTCATGGTAAAGACACGGGTTCCCGTCTTCCCAATCTGAAGGATGTTCTCGGAACTGGTGTGTAAATACCCGTTTGAAGCGAGAATGGATTCCATGATTTCTTCGAGTGTCATGTTCTGATAACGTTGTGTGATTGTCCCCTGCACATCGGAGTCGATGATGAGGTTCAGATCAGAGCCTTCAAAGAGCACCTTCAAGACTTCCCGGATATCACTTTCCTGGACAACCAGTGACTTTACACGGGTAGAAAACGCATCACTTGAATGTTCTATTTCCCTTGCAGGTGGGTGAAAAACAACCCGCTCCGTTAATTTAGGGATGGGAAGAGGGACTATTGTAAGTTTTTCTTTCGTCATGGAGACACATCCTCCCATCAGGGAAGGAATCAGAATGGGCAAAGTGAGAAAAAGCCAATGTCTAAAAATTCTATTATTCATAATGAATTTCAATCTGATGATCCTTCTTCCCGGTTTTTATCTGCGCATTGTCGATGACAACCTCTCGTGCCTTTCCCAATCTCTTGAGTACAAGCCGGTCTTCCTTGATCGAAAGGATCTCGTCATCGCCAATGCGATCCCCTTCTTTCAGTGTCTCCCCATGAATCAGTGCATAGCTGGTTTCTTCGCCGATATAGATGAGTTTGATCATTTTAGCCGTGATCATATTTTGAGATGATGTCACCTTAACCTGCCTTGATGTCGGTGATTTCTTTTTTCTTTTGTTTGGGCGTTTCCGGAAGCGATCTTCTTCTTTCTTCGTTAAAAAAGGATTTCGCGCATCGCTATTCATTAGAAAAGGTTTTCGTTCACTCGTTAATCCGTCTACGGAAGACAATTCGATTTCCGGAAATTTAGAATCATGATCGCCTGAAGAATGAATCGAGGCTGCTGGGGCATTATTCATGTCTTTCGGTTTTTCTGGTTTTCTAGGTGAAATGTTCGCAACTTCTATTCTTTTGGATATTTGTTTTTCTCTGGGAAGCTCACTTATTTGATCAATTTCAGTGAACCCTACATCTTCTTTCATAAAGAAATACTTGAAGTTATTTATTGCAACGACAATGAGTAGGATGACTAAAATAGCAATAAATCTCTTGTCCTGAAGCACGTTTGTTATTTCCTTTTTAGTGTTAATTTGGATTCAGTAATGGGGTCGGGCACGGTCATACTGTAGACAGCCAACTGGACTTCCGCTTGAAGGCCTGGAGGAGAGCGGGAAAGCCCTATTCCAAGAATTTCGATTTCTCGTTTAAGGTTTTTGATTTCGTGAATAAATTTTGCGAGCTGAAAATAATTGCTTTCGAACGAAACGATAATCGGCCAGAGATAGATGCTGCTGCTGTCAGGATGCAAGTCTTGCGTTTCCTGCCATTCCTGCGTTTTAAGGGAGAATGTTTGAATCCCGCTCAATTTTGCCCGGTGCGAGATGGACATCAATGCCTTTGGGAGTGTCGGTCCCTGAGGAATGGCAAGCGAGAAACGTTTTTTGACTGCTTCTTCTTTCTTTTTTTGAATCTCAAGGGTTTTAAAAATATGCAGGTCTTTCTCAGGAGGTGAAAGCGCAGGCAGACGGTTTGGCAACATGGTTGATTCTAGCTGCATGATCTCTTTGTTGATTGTGACGAACGAAATGTAATAAAGCCCCGCCGAAAAAAGAATAAGGCCAATCAACAAAAAATAAAACGCTTTATTCTTATTTTTTAGTGTTATTTTCATATAATTAAAGCTATTTAATTAAAGTCTTAAAGTGCTTTTTTATAAAAAGTATGTCTGGATTTGAAACGCCATTTCCTGTGTCTTTACATCTTGATTTTCAATCGGTGTCATGGAGATGCCGAAAAACGAGTCTGAATGTTCCAGATGATCGACCAACTTAGAAAAGGTGTTGATCCTCTTAAAAATATTTTCGCCGACAATGACACCATGCATCTGAATGACCCATCGTTCTTTTTTTCTCTCGATATCGACCTTTGTCAGGACTGCCTCTGGCGGCATTAATTGGCTGAGTGATTGAAACATCTTTTGAAATCGGGGATGTCTCTGTCGCAGCCGCCGTAAGATCTCCATTTTTTTTTGATCGACAGTCCCGGAAATGATTTCGTCTATTTTAAGTGTAGCCGATTCTGCAAGGGACGCCATTTCTTTTCGGGCTGAGTGAAGCGCCATGATAGTTGAGAATTTTTCTTGTTGGGTGAAATAGCTTCCTAGCCCTCCAAAAAAAAGAACAAGGGAAAAGGCAACCGCTGCCTTGAATAAAACTGCGTCAAGACGCTTCATTCGCAATGACCTTGGTATAATCTGGATGATCCTTTTTTGAGTGGATGCGGCAGCAGTACCTGTGGCGAAGAGATATTTTTCTTCTGGTTTATCTAATGGGTTTTTAAGCGAATTTTTGGGGATTGGGTCATTTTCAGGTTTATTGAGTTGCCATTGGATGGTTGCAATACCCATTTTGCTTTGGAGTTTATCGATTTGATCCGGGGGAAGCATTTGCTCTGATGCAATAAGAATCTTACTCACTTCTTTACCCAACACATCTTTTTTGCAGTACAGCAGGGTTCGTTTGATTTCCCGAATGGCATCATCAAATGATTCATCATCCCATCCATTCGACGCGATTATCTCAGATGGGTCGTTACTCGGAACTACGCGTTTCAAAAGTGACAAATGAATTTCCCTTGAAAAGAGAGTCTGGTCTCTTTTCTTAATTACAATGCTTGTTTTTTCTTCTCCAAGGTAGATCAAGGAAACAGGAAGAGGGTCTTCTTCTTTCCCGTTTTCATCCATTGAATTGTTCATCAGATGGCTCATCGCCATTGAACCGGGGATGAATAGTGTCGGGGTCAATCCTGCTTGAGTCACAATGTCGGTATACCGTATGACCAGTTCTCTGGGTGCGGCAAGATATAAAATATCCATCTTTTGAACGTCGTCATCGGTCCGTGCATTCGTAATGAGGAAATCGAAATAGATTTCGTCTTCAAATTTTCCCAGTTCTTTCTTGATTTCTCGAATTAATAGTTTTTTGATATCGTTTTTCGAGAGCTTAGGGATTGATATTTTTCGAAGAATAAGTTCCGGATCCTGAAGTGAAATAGCTGCATGACGGGGTAAAAACCCTTCATCACCAAGGACACGTTTAATGGTTGTGGCAAGATCGATGTCATCCCGGGTTTCTCGTGTAATTTCTGCCCAACGGCGTATCGTGTAATTTCCTGTGGAAGAAAATCTGACATCAACGATCGTAACGTCTCTTTTACTAAAAGCGATGCCAAGTTTATCTTGATGTTTCACCATATTAAATCTCTCTAAACCTGTCCCACTGCAAGAATGACTTTGTACAAGGTGAGAAAAATTGTGACGGCAATCCCTCCCACGACGAGACCTAGAACAAGGATAATGGCAGGTTCCAGAATTGAAAAAGTCTTCTTAATGGCAGCCGTGACTTCCCGGTCATAATACTCCTTGACTTTGGAAAGCGTGTAGGGCATCGAACCCGTTTCTTCTCCGACGGCAAGCATTTGAATGACCAACGGAGGGAAAATGTGACTCCGCTTCATTGCGTCTGTAATTGAGGTTCCGCCAGTAATCTGCATTTGAGCGGTATGAATTGATTTGAAGATAAAACGGTTTTTGACTACATTTTTAGCGATCGTAAAAGCACGATCTATTTCAATGCCGGAATTCAATAGAGTGGACAGGTTGTAAGCAAATTGAGACATGGAAATCTTCATGATCAGTGTTCCAAAGAGAGGTAATTTCAGTATATGCCGGTCTGAGAACGTCGCGACTTTTTCAGATTTTTTCAAAAGGTGAAAGGAAATATAGAAACCGACGATGCCGGTCATCATGTATGGCCACCCGTTCTGAAAAAAATCAGAAAGAGTGATTAGGAATTTAGCGCTGGTCGGTAGCTCTATGCCGGTGGACTCAAACAAGGGCATAAACCGTGGCAGGACAAAGGAAAGAATAAAAAGAATCAGTGCGGCCACTAGAGAGAGAATGACAAGAGGGTAAATCGTGGCCTGTTTTGTATCAGAAATAATTTTTTCCTGGCCTTCCAGATAAGTCACTAGATTTGCGAGGGTTTCTTCAATGTTCCCAGAGGCTTCTCCTGCTGTAATGAGATTGACGTAGAGTTCTGGAAAAATTTTGGGGTATTTTCTTAAGGTATCTGAAAAGGGTTCACCATCCTGAATGTGGAGTGTGATGGTGTTCAGGATGGTTTTGAGGTGGCTTTTATTAAGTTGGTCATGAAAGCCCTGCAGGGCTGTGATCAGGGGAATGCCGGCAGAGAGGGTGGTATGAAGGTAAATAGAGAAATTAATGATCTCTTTTCGAGAGACTTTTCCTGAACCGAATTCATAGGATTTTATCTTTTTCTTTTTACTGACTTCAATCAATGTCAGTCCAAGACTCGCCAGCTTACTTTCCAGTCGGTCTTCTGAGCCAGCCGTTATGGCGCCTGAGGAGACACACCCCTGGGGATTGACAGCCCTGTATTGGTAGTCCGGCATTTAAATTATGCACCTTCCTTTTTCCTGGGTGAGAGTCCGAGGCGCCTCTCCGTAACACGTGAAATTTCCGAGAAGGTGGTGAGTCCTTCAAGAACTTTCTGAGCGCCATCTTCTCTCATGTCAACCATGCCTCCTGCCTTTGCAGCCTCTGAAATGGCCGCGGCAGATTCACTCTTTAAAATAAGGTCGATGATTTCTCTGCTCATTGTCAGAATTTCATAGATGGCGATTCGCCCCTTGTAGCCGGTTCCTCCGCAGTGATCGCAGCCTTCTCCTCGAAAAAGTTCTGAGAGTGTCCGTTTTTCCAGGGAAAAAATTTGTGCCTCCATGTCCGTCGGCTGATAAGGGATTTTGCAGTGTTGACAAATTTTCCGTACGAGTCTTTGAGCAAGGATGCCTGCAATGGTTGAAGGAAGAAAGTAGGGACGAACCCCCATGTCTAGAAGTCTTGGCAGGGCCGATGCGGCATCGTTAGTATGCAGTGTTGAGAGGACAAGATGTCCTGTCAATGCGGCCCGGATCGACATCTGGACTGTTTCCTGATCCCTTATTTCTCCGACCAGTATGACATCAGGATCCTGTCGAAGCAGGGCCTTTAAACCCACAGGAAAGGTGAAGCCGGCAGTAGAATTGATCTGGGACTGTCGAATCAGGGGAAGACGATATTCGACAGGGTCCTCCAGAGTCATAACATTCTTTTCTAAAGAATTAATGTGAAGGAGACCCGAATAGAGCGTCGTTGTCTTTCCTGAGCCGGTGGGACCGGTGACTAAAACAATGCCAAAAGGTTTTTCCAGGAGTTGTTTGAAGGTATGCAGGTTTTCCTGTGAGAACCCGAGCTGCTCAAGACCGAGGGCCATCTTGTCGAGGTCGAGTATGCGTAGGACGATATTTTCTCCATAGACGCCGGGGAGAGTAGATGCCCGGATATCGACATTGTTGCCAAATTCAGAAAAATGAATTCTCCCATCCTGAGGGACTCGTTTTTCTGAAATATTCATGCCTGCCATGATTTTAAGCCGGGATTCAAGTGCGGCTTGAATCCCTTTCGGAATAGAACTGCCTGAAATGAGAATGCCATCAATCCGGTACCGGATACGGACGATATGGCCTTCGGGTTCAATATGGATGTCCGTTGCATGTTGACGAACGCCTGTATCAATGAGTTGATCGAGCAGATGCGCGATTGGCGCATCTGTTTCAGACCGGACTTCGACCTCAGTGCTTTGATCGGCTTCCTTTATGGCATTTTCAAGCGCGTATTCATGATCATCGGGAGTTCCATACCAAAGCTGAAAGGCTTTCCTAAATTCACTTTCGGTGATGGCAATGACTTTGATTTCAAGTTGCGTCATCTCCTGTATTTTGTCGATGGCAACGATATCAAAGGGATCGACCATTGCGAGCGTGAGACGGCCATTCTTGTGTTCAATGGGGATTAACTTTTCATCCGCGGCCAATGTTTCGGGGATGAACGCCAAGGTCTCTTTTGAGACGTTCAGGCCGGAAATACTTTCAAGTTCCGTATCGGATTCCGAAGCAATCACCTGGGAGATATCCTCGGCGGTGACAAACTTGAGACGAACGAGGATTTCTCCCAGCAGTTGACCGGTTCGTTTCTGCTCTTCGATGGCGACCTTCAGCCGTTCCTTCGTGAGCAATCCGGTGCTGATGAGGCGTTCTCCAAGAGGTTTTCTTTTTTTTTTGATGGGTGCTTCTATCGACAATTTGGGAAGCCTTTTTTATTGTAAAGGGAAAGACGCTCCAGATGAATGAAGCGTTACAAAAAAAAATGGGGGAGCTCTTGGGGTGAGCATGTAGGCTTCCCCCATACACGGATTTCTTTATCTCACGGGTTATCGAACAGTAATAGTAACGCCAATATCGTCCCCCTTGATTTCGTCGTCGCCGTCTCCGGTGGTGTCAGAAAAAGGAGTTTCCCATTTTCGATTGGGGCCAGCGGAAAGGACATATACCCGGTGTTTCACTGTACTCGTATATGCCGGATTTCCAGGAAGGTACTTGGCATTGACGACGTAAGACTGACCCCAGGGATCAAGAATCGTTGGTTTCTCAACATAGGGGCCGCGCCATTTAAATTCCCCGCTTGTCGTGTAATCTTCACCACTTTCGTTTTGAAGTGTCTTCCCCGTATCATCGTCCGGATTGTTAAAGTAGACGAAGTCGGCCAGAGACTTTGCGTTGCTTGTGACTCCCCAGTTATCTTCACCTGCAACCGCCGGGTTTGGGGAATAGGCAGTTGGCACGCTTGAGATTGAGCCGGTATATAAAAGGTTGACGCCCGAGGTGGATGTGGGACCATCAGCGTTGGTCCAGGGCCACATGCCGACATCTTTGTAAAGACTTCCAATAGCCGAAGCAATGACAACCGCTTCATTTTTGGCCCTTGCCCTCTTGGCATCCTCAAGATTCTGGCTGATAAGAGGTACCAGTATGCCGGCGAGCAAGGCAACGATCCCGATGACGACCACAACCTCGACCATGGTAAAACCTCTTGTATTCCGAATTGCTTTCATGACAAAAACCTCCTTTGATGATCTTTTTCTCGTTTTGAGATTGGGCTTACACCGGTACTTATCGGCATTTCGGAGAAATACTTGAGGTAGGAATAAGACTTTTTTAAAAACGAGAGAATCCTGTTGAAAATTTGGAAAGAAAAACCTGACGATCTAGGGATTTCTTTAATCCTGATGCTTGATCAAGAAAGATTGCCCCAAATATCCAACGAACCGTCTATTTTGCTTTCCATTCTTATAACTTCTTGATAAATTACTTTTTTTATTGACAATAGTCTTATTGCCACATAATATAGGAAATGATTTTAAGGAAGTTGTTTATCCAAGCAAATCAATTTCGACACTGGAAATAGGCAAACGATGAATATTTGCAAGCGTAGGCAGTGTTATTCATTCTATAAAATAAGTCGTGAGAGATTTTAAGTATTTTTTACAACAGATAATTTTAGGAGGTAGAGATGGCTTCTCTCATTGATCCATATCAGAGATCTATCACATA
>JBHHWW010000035.1:0-14165 GCA_046756725.1 Nitrospiria bacterium
GATAAAAATTTCTGTCTCCTTGTCAGTGACTTCCCTCCTCCGAACAGTCCATGCTTTCGGATTCCTCGCTGAGAACGGCCGCCCGCAAGTATTGCCGGTTCATGCGGGCGATATTTGAGATGCTGATTCCTTTGGGGCAAACAGCCTGACACTCCGCTTCATTGGTACAATTCCCAAAGCCCAGTTCATCCATTTTGGCGACCATGCTCAGGATGCGTTTATCCGCTTCCACCTGTCCTTGTGGCAGAAGGGAAAGATGCGCGACTTTTGCGGAGACAAACAACATGGCCGAAGCATTCTTACAGCTTGCGACACAAGCCCCACAGCCGATGCAGGCTGCGGCATCCATCGCGAGATCGGCATTTATTTTACTGACGGGAATGGCATTCGCGTCCGGCGCCGATCCCGTTGCAATATCAATATATCCCCCTGCGGAGATGATTTCATCAAAGGCGGATCGATCGACCATTAAGTCCTTCAAAACAGGAAAAGCCCTGGCTCTGAAAGGTTCAATGAAAATAGTATCGCCCGATTTAAATTTACGCATGTGAAGTTGGCAGGTCGTTGTTTTTGCCTCCGGACCATGGGCTTGCCCGTTGATCACAAGTGAACACATTCCGCAAATGCCTTCCCTGCAATCATGATCGAAGGAGACGGGATCTTGGTCCTGTAAAATGAGACGTTCGTTCAGCAGGTCCAGCATTTCAAGAAAAGACATATCCGGAGAAACGCCGGAAAGCTCGTAATCTGTCATCCGCCCCCTTGAGCGGGCGTTTTCCTGACGCCATATTTTCAGATTTAGAGTCATCTTCTTTTGCTCACTCATGCACTTCTCTCACGCCTATTTATAGGATCTTTGCGTCAAACGGACATGTTCAAATATTAATTCTTCAATATGCCTTTCAGGAACGGCATCCATACCTTTAAATTCCCAAGCCGCTACATGACTGAAATTTTTATCGTCCCTTCTGGCTTCATGTTGTTCCGTCTGAGATTCCTCTCTGAAATGACCGCCGCAAGACTCGTTTCTTTCCAAGGCATCACGCGCCATGAGTTCACCCAGCTCCAGGAAATCCGCGACGCGATTGGCCTTTTCCAGCTCAATATTCACGCCGACATCCGTGCCGGTGACTTTTAGATCCTTCCAGAACTGATCACGCAAGTCGGCAATATATTCGATCGCCTTCTTCAGCCCGTCCGCTTTTCTAGCCATTCCAACGTACTCCCACATGAAATGACCCAGTGCTTTGTGAAAGGTATCGACAGATCGTGATCCGCGAATATGAAGCAGTTGTGAAAAACGATCCTTTGCCGATGTCATGGCCTGATGAAAGGCTTCATGATCGAGGTCGATGACATCTTCATTGGCATGTTCTGTCGCAAAATAGTTTCCGAGGGTATAGGGAATAATAAAGTAACCATCGGCAAGTCCCTGCATCAAAGCCGAAGCGCCCAAACGATTCGATCCATGGTCTGAGAAATTACACTCCCCCAGGGCGAACAGACCGGGAACAGAGGTCATCAAATTATAGTCCACCCAAAGTCCCCCCATGGTGTAATGAACGGCCGGGTAGATTCTCATGGGCCGGACATAAGGATCTTCATCCGTGATCCGGTTATACATTTCAAACAAGTTTCCGTATTTTTGTTGAACAGCGTCTTTTCCATCCCGTTTGATGGCATCCCGAAAGTCCAAATAGACCGCCACGCCCGTTTCTCCCACACCACGCTGGTCATCCACGACCAGTTTTGCGTTTCGACTGGCCACATCCCTTGGCACCAGATTTCCAAAGGCGGGATATTTTTCTTCTAAATAATAATCTCTTTCGTGCTCAGCAATTTCGATGGCCAAGCGCTTGTCACTCCGGGCTTTCGGCACCCAGACGCGGCCGTCATTTCTCAAAGATTCGCTCATGAGTGTGAGCTTGCTCTGGTTTTCCCCGTGAACAGGAATGCAGGTCGGGTGTATTTGCGTATAACAAGGATTCGCAAAATACGCCCCTTTTTTATAGGCCTTCCATACGGCAGATCCGTTCGAGGTCATGGCGTTTGTGGATAGGAAGTAGGTATTTCCATAACCTCCGGTGCAAAGCAAGACGGCATCTGCTGAATATTTTTCCAGTTCTCCGGTAATGATATTTCTTGTGATAATGCCTCTCGCACGTCCGTGAATGATCACCAGCTCAACCATTTCTCTTCGGGTGTATACCTTAATGTGCCCTTTTGACACCTCCTTCATCATGGCGGAATAGGCACCCAGAAGGAGCTGCTGTCCCGTCTGCCCTCGCGCGTAAAAAGTCCTTGAAACCTGGGCTCCGCCAAACGACCGATTGGACAAGGTCCCTCCGTATTCCCGCGCAAAGGGCACCCCTTGTGCCGCGCACTGATCGATGATGTTGTTTGAGACTTGAGCCAAACGGTACACATTGGCCTCGCGGGATCGAAAGTCTCCTCCTTTGACGGTATCGTAAAACAGTCGCCAGACAGAGTCTCCATCATTGGGGTAGTTTTTTGTTGCGTTGATCCCCCCTTGAGCCGCAATGGAATGCGCCCTTCTCGGGGAGTCTTGAATACAAAAAGAAGCGACTTCATAGCCTTGTTCAGCCAAAGTGGCCGCTGCAGAACCGCCGGCCAACCCGGTCCCAACCACAATGACTTTATATTTTCGCCGGTTAGAAGGGTTCACGAGGTTCATGCTGAAACGGTGCCGATCCCAAATTTGTCGAATGTCTCCGAGCGGGACTCTCCCGTCTAATCTTTTTCGGCTCATGACTGAACCCCCTTCAAATATGCCCAGATGGGAAGAATTGAAAACCCGATGAACATCAAAACCCCGAACACAATCGATGCATGTCTCAACCTTAAGGTGTATTTCGCATGACTAAAACCGAAGGATTGAAATACGGACCAAAACCCGTGACTGAGGTGCATCCCGAAAGCCGCCATCGCAATAACATAAAATCCCACCATCAGTGGATTCGCAAAATACTCCAAAACCAGTCGAGAAAGGTCTCTCATACCAACGCCATCGTAAGAAACGCGATATTCAGGGCCAAACTTAAGATGCCAAATATGGAAAATAAGATAAACCAGAAGGGTGAGACCGCTTAAAAGCATGGTGGAAGACGCAAACGTTGCCCCTCTTCCCGTTTTTTTTCTCATGGCGTATTTCTCGGGCCGCGCATTCCGGTTCTCCATTTGCAAGCGCATGGCCAATATCATATGAATCAAAAAAATAAAGAACAGAGCAAGCTCGATCCCATAGATAAAGGGGTTGGAAATCAACGCGTGGGCATAGCGGTTAAATACTTCCAGCGACACCAGCATCAATAGATTTCCAGCCAAATGAGAAATAGCAAAAACACACAGCAAGAGACCTGCGAACCCCGTAATTTGTTTTTTTATGATGGAGATATTAATCATTTTGAGATGTCCATAAACCAGAGTACAACCAAGTACATACTTTAGTTTAGTCGATCAGGCAGAAATTGTCCTTTTGCAGTATTTTTATGAATGATTTCTATCATTTTTATTCAAACGGGACACTATACTGAAATATACGCAATTACGGTGGGGCACCCTACATCCCCTCACGTCTTCCGGCATTTTATACAACGTAAGATTCTCATCTTAATGTGGACAAGTGAAAGTTGGGGGTGGATAATACCTGTCAAAATAATAACACCATTGAACGAAGGATGGGAACGATGATTCTGGCCGGTGACATTGGCGGAACCAATATACGTCTTGCGCTCTTCCGCTGCCATGAAAACGGGTTCAAACTTTTCCGGGAAGATACTTTATTAAGTCGAAACTATGGGAGTCTGATTGAGGCAGTCAAGACCTTTCTTCTGCAAGATAAGGCATTGATTCGTTCCGCCTGCTTTGGTGTGGCCGGTCCGATCAACCAGGGAAAATGCAAAATGACCAATCTCCCCTGGTTGATCGATACGAAAGAACTGATTAAATATCTCGGAATTTCTTTGGTTGTCTTGCTCAATGACCTGGAGGCGACAGCTTATGGTGTTTTGAAACTCACAGATAAAGAATTTCACACACTTAATATCGGGGTGCCGGACCTGCAAGGAAACAGAGCGATCATCGCAGTGGGAACCGGTCTAGGAAAAGCCATCCTCTTCCAAAATGGAACAACATACCTGCCGGTTGCGACAGAGGGAGGCCATTGCGATTTTGCACCGCGAAACGCCATCGAGATTGCGCTGCTTGAGTATTTGTTGAAACGATATTCCAGGGTCAGTTATGAGCGGGTTCTTTCAGGGTCAGGTCTTTTTAACATCTATCAATTTCTAAAAAAAACGGGCCGTGGGGAGGAACCCGCTTGGCTATCTGAACGCCTGACTACAGAAAGTCCGGGCGCGGTTATTTCAGAGGTCGCACTAGCAGGAAAGTCTACACTCTGCATAAAGGCCCTCAATCTTTTTGTCTCTCTCTACGGCGCTGAAGCAGGAAATTTAGCACTTACAACCATGGCAACCGGAGGCATCTATGTCGGAGGGGGCATCGCTCCTAAAATAATACAAAAACTTATTGATGGCACGTTCATGAAAGCCTTTTGCGACAAAGGACGTTACTCTGCAATGTTGCACCGGATTCCAGTGCATGTCATTATGAATGACAAAGCGGCCCTTCTCGGGGCGGCGCATGTTGCTCAAAAAGCCCTGATCGAAGGAAGATCTTGATAAATAAAACGAATAATCCGCCTGGATCTCTAATTCTCAAATCTTTGATTTCCCTCTGTAACAGACGGAAATCACTTCCGGATTTCTTGACATCTTCATTTCAAAAAGAGAGACTGCCTCCTTGTTTTCCAGGATGGAATTCCATTGCGAAATAGCATCTCTTCTAAATCCCTGCTCGCAACCCTATTCGCCTTTCTTATCATGGTGACTTCTGTGACCGTTTTTGCTTTTTTTTCGTCTGTCCCTACGCCGCCTGAACAACCCATCGCTTTCAGCCACCTCAGCCATGTGCAGGAAGAGGAAATCGCCTGCCTTTACTGTCATATCTATGCAGAACGCTCGTCTGTCGCCGGGGTGCCGAGTGTGCAAAAGTGTATCGGCTGTCATGAAATGATTGCGACAGAAGATCCGGAAGTAGTCAAACTGCTCGATTACTGGGACAAACGCGAACCCATTCCCTGGAACAAGGTCTACGACCTGCCCGATTTTGTCTATTTCTCTCACCGGATGCACTTGAATGCCGAAGTCGATTGTAAAGAATGCCACGGCGATGTGGCCCAGATGGAGCAAGTCATAAAAGTGACTTCACTCGATATGGGATGGTGCTTAAAATGCCATCGAAAAGAAAACGCACCGATTGATTGCATGGTCTGTCATAAGTGAAAAAAAAGGAAAAACCGACAAAATTTGACCGGCGTCATTTTTTAAAAATGGCAGGCACCGCAGGCGTTCTCGGGGCCTGTACACAGATCGAACCGCCTGTCAAAAAACTGATTCCCTTCGTCATTCCTCCTGAAGATGCCGTTCCCGGTACGGCAACATGGTATTCCAGTGTCTGTCGGCAATGCCCGTCCGGATGCGGAATTTTAGTAAAAGTCCAAGAAGGTCAGGCAAAAAAAATTGAGGGCAATCCGCTTCACCCGGTCAATCGTGGAAAACTCTGTGCGATGGGCGAAGCATCTCTCCAGGCGCTTTACAATCCGGACCGGATCAAGACCCCACTCAAGCGTGTCGGGAAAAGAGGATCTGGAGAATGGGAGGCCATTTCCTGGGAAACGGCACTAGGGGAACTTTCTTCAAAGATGCGAACACTTCAAAATTCTGAAGAAACGCATAAATTCTTTTTTATCAGCGACCCGCTCCGTGGTCACCTCCACAAACTAACCACGCAATTTATGGATGGCTTCGGGGCAACGCATTCATACCGTTATGAACTTTTTGATACAGACGTTTTACGCACTGCCAACGGACTCTGTTTCGGTCACAAAGCCATCCCGCATTACGATATTGAAAACACGCATTTTCTCGTCTCTTTCGGCGCCAACTTCCTGGAAACATGGCTTTCTCCAGTCGCCTACAGCAAGGCCTACGGGGATTTCCGACAAGGGGCAAAGCGTAAAAAAAGAGGTCGCTTCATTCAGTTTGAACCTCGCCTTTCGATGACCGCTGCCAATGCCGACGCGTGGATGGCGCTCCGTCCCGGCAGTGAGGGGATACTGGCGCTGGGGATTGCACAGGTTATTTTAGAACAAGGATGGCACTCAAAGTCCATTTCGATTCAAGACGAGCTTGCCTTTCGAGAAATGCTGTCAGACTTTCCGGTTAAAAAAGTCTCCCGCCTCACGGACATTCCCGTCGAAAAAATTCAGGAAATGGCCGAGTATTTTGCAAAATCCCGCTCCAGCCTGGCCCTCTGTGGTGGTCCTGTTATGGCGCAGAAGGAAGGGCTCTTTCACGCGGTCGCCGTCAACATCCTCAATATCATTGCCGGGAATTTGAACCAGGAAGGAGGCCTTTCCTTTTATGCACCCTTTGAAGCGATTGAAGAAAAGCGTCTTGACTGGCAGTTCTTAAAAGATTTCCCCCGCAAAATTGAGCAAGGAGAAGTTAAAGTCTTACTTTTACATGAAGCCAACATCCTTTTCCATAACCCCTCGGCATTGCCGCTTCATAGTGCCTTTGAGAAAGTCCCATTGATTGTCAGTTGTGCATCTATCATTGATGAAACAAGCGCCTTTTCAGATCTGATACTCCCCGTTCATACGCCGCTCGAATCGTTTGGCGACCATATTCCTGAAGAAGACCGTGGACACAAAAGTGTTGGTTTTATGCAGCCAGTTGTGCCGCCGCTTTATGACACCAAACATCTTGGAGACATTTTTATTAAACTGTCCAATCTGCTGGCGAAAAACGATGTGGAAGGATCGCTTTCGAAACAATTCAGGGCAGAGGATTTCTCCGGTTTTCTAAAGTCGCACTGGGAAGATTTCTTTTTTGTGAAAAGTCTCGCAGGAGAACCCGGATTTAATTTTGAATTCAAGCCTTTTTGGGAAAGACTGCTCCAACAGGGCGGACGATGGGAGGAAACCCCTTCTCCCCGCTTACCCATGAATCAACCAAAAATCAAAGACATTGCAACTTTAATCAGGAAGACAAGCGACCCGACGAAAAACGAGCGTGAGTCATTACATCTTCAGCTTTTCCCCTCTGCAACCCTCTACGATGGTCGCGGTGCAAGCCAACCCTGGCTTCAGGAATCTCCCGACCCGATAACGACGATTACCTGGGGAAGCTGGGTTGAGATCAATCCCCATACTGCCAAGCAGAGAGGCATTCGGGAAGGCGATTTGCTTGAAGTAACATCCTCCCAAGGCGCGATCACGGTTCCCGCCTACTTAACCTCCGGGATTCGCCCGGACACCCTTGCAGTCCCTATCGGTCAAGGGCACACGGCTTATGGGCGTTATGCACAGGGACGCGGAGCCAACCCACTAAAAATATTGCCTTTGGAACTGGAACCCGTGACGGCTTCGCTTGCCTGGGGCGGCACCTCCGTCTCCATCAAAAAAACAGGAAGACACATTCAACTGGCAAAGACAGAGGGGGAGGCCACGCAGGTGGAACATGAGATGGCCCTTTCAATGACGGGTGCGGAAGCAAGTCGCCTGGCACAAGAAGCGCGTCGCAATCCCCGCTTGCCTGCCATTGAAGCCCTCCCCAGCCGCAAAGGCGTGCCGCCGCCCAGCTTTTTACCGGAATCCCTGTCAAAATATCTCCGTCCCCAGGTTCACAACAAAGAAGGCGATATCCGTTGGGGTATGGTGATTGATCTGGACCGATGTACCGGGTGCAGCGCCTGCAATGTGGCCTGTCATGCCGAGAACAACCTTCCCATTGTCGGAGAAGAAGGGGTTCGAAACCAACGCGCCATCAACTGGATTCGCATTGAACGGACATGGAAAAAAATAGATGAAACCGGGAAGAAAGAGACCGCTCAAACCGGAGAGAAAAAAGACGATCCATTGGCGCTGGCGATGTTCCAGCCGATGCTCTGTCAGCAATGCGGAAATGCGCCCTGCGAACCGGTCTGCCCCGTTTATGCCACCTACCACACGCCTGACGGCTTGAATGCCCAGGTCTACAACCGGTGCGTCGGAACCCGCTACTGCGGGGTCAACTGTCCGTACAAAGTCCGTTCCTTCAACTGGTCCAATCCCGAATGGCCATCACCCCTCGATCAACAGTTAAGCTCTGACCTCTCCGTTCGGGATGCGGGCATCATGGAAAAATGTACCTTCTGCGTACAGCGGATTCGCACGGCAAAAGAAGATGCCAAGCTCGAAAAAAGAAGTGTTCGGGATGGCGAAGTGAAACCGGCGTGCGTGCAGTCCTGTCCTGCCGATGCAATGAAGTTCGGATCCCTGCTGGATCATCAAAGCGAAGTTTCAAAGGCCTCTCTGGACCCGAGACGCTACCGTGCATTAGAACATTTAAATACAGAATCCGCCGTCATTTACTTGAAGCGAATCATCGACTCTTAAAAAACCACATGGATTCCTAAAGTATCACATGAAGAAAAAAAACACCCCCAACATCCAGTCTGAATTTCAAAAACTCGATCAAGCTGTGATCAAGAGTATGACTCACACCTCAGGACGGTACTGGTTGCTGGTGGGCTTTCTTGGCTTGATGGTCGCCGCCGCCATCGCCGCCTTCATGACGCAGGTCCGAGATGGTTTGTCTGTGACGGGGCTGAATCAGCCGGTTTACTGGGGCGTTTACATTCTCACCTTTGTTTTTTGGATTGGCTTGAGCCATGCGGGAACGCTGCTTTCCGCCGTTCTCTACCTCACAAAAAGTCACTGGCGAAAACCCATCTATCGCGCGGCAGAAATCATGACCCTTTTTTCATTGGTCAATGCCGGACTGCTACCAATCATTCACCTCGGTAGACCGTGGTTCTTTTACTGGGTCTTCCCCCCCTACCCGAACCAGCGGCAGCTCTGGCCCAACCTGAGATCGCCGCTTGCCTGGGACAGCATCGCCATTAACAGCTACCTGGTCGGGAGCGCGCTTTTTCTTTTTGTCGGCCTCATCCCGGACATGGCGACACTGCGGGATCACGCCACAGGATGGCGGAAATATTTTTATACGGTTTTCGCGCTCGGATGGCGGGGGGGCGATGAACAGTGGCATCATTTTAAACGGGCTTATGCCATGATGGCGGCCTTCATTATTCCACTGATGGTCCTCGTCTCAAGCATTGTTGGATGGGATTTTTCAATCACCAACATGCACGGGCTTCACAGCGCTATTTTCGCGCCGTTCTTTGTCCTCGGTGCGCTTTATTCGGGGGTTTCTGCCGTCATCACCCTCTCTATATTCATTCGAAAACAGTTTCATTTTGAAGATTACATCAAAATAGAACACCTTGAAAAACTGGCTATTTTCCTCATTGTTCTGTCGCTTCTCTGGATTTATTTCATGTCGACCGAAACCTTTGTCTTCTGGCAGACAAAGGATCAAGTTGAAATCGCTCTGATTTTCTCCAAAATAAGCGGTCCATTTTCCGGTTTGTACTGGTTTATGATTGTTGTCCTCGGCGGACTGCCATTCACCTTTCTCTGGAAAAAAGTGAGGACTTCCATCCCTGCTCTGTTGACCATCTCCATTCTGATCAACATCGCCATGTGGATTGAACGCTATCTTATCCTCGTCCCCTCCCTCTCCATTTCAGACGCCCCTTTTTCCTGGGGGACCTATATTCCCACGCTCACCGGAATGACGATTATCGCTGGCACCTTTGCATTCTTCGGGCTCAATTTTCTTCTTTTTATTAAGCTCTTTCCGGTCGTCTCGATGTACGAGATCAAAGAAATGTTTTCAACAAAACAGGAGGAGGCCTGATCATGGGAAATCACAAAAACAAGACAGGGCAGATATTGGGGACGTTTGTCTCCTCTGAACCCGTTGCGAAAACAATGGAAATGCTGGATCATGCGGGTGTCACAAAAATCTCTGTCTATTCCCCAATTGACCCGGAAGAAGCAAATATTTCGATAAAAAATAAAAAAAGTGGCGTGGGACGATTTACTCTGGTTGGCGCGTTTTTCGGCATTCTAAGCGGACTTTTTTTTTCGGTCGGAACGGCCATTCCCTACCCCATCGAAACAGGCGGAATGCCCATTCTTTCACTTCCAGCCATTGCCATCATTACTTTTGATCTGATGCTTCTTTTTGCGCTCTTGTTCACTGTCGTCGGTTTTCTCTGGTACGCACTGCTTTCAAATCGTAAACCGTTTGTTCCAAAGAACGTCAACATCGACCGCTTCGGGATTGAGGTTTGCGGCGATTTACAAACCATCCAACAGGCAACAGAAATCATGGAAAAATCGGGTGCAGAGAAAGTCGCAAGGCCGATGGCAAGTGCATGGCTTTTTTTGTTGATCTTCTTACTGGCCCCCAATATTGGATTCGCATTTCCCTGGAGCCAGGATATGGTGGACCAGCTTTCCAGAAAACCACAGGAAGAACACGTGCTTTCCTCTCCTGAAATCATTCCTCATCACGAAAGGCCAAATGAAGTACTTTCCAAAGATGAAGCAGCCTCCATTGAAAACCCTGTAGACCTCTCAAACGAATCTTTTGCAACGGGAAAGCGTTTGTTCGGAACCTTCTGTGCACTTTGCCATGGAAAGGATGGAAAAGGAAAAAGCGCTATCGCAAAGAAAATTGGCGAGTTTCCGGATTTCACCAAAGAAGAATTTCGGAACCAGCCGGATGGATGCATCTATTTTGCGATTACAAACGGCGCCAATTTTGAGACGGAAACCTCCCGTCCACGGGGCGGCAATGCGGAGGCGGAGGCAGATCACGCACACGACGAAGAATCGGAACATGATCATGACGATGGAGAGGCAAAACACAGCCACGACGAAGCGCGGGGGGACGCAATGCATGTTGAAGACGATCATGAGCATGGACATGAAGAGGAACATACACACGAAGATGAACACGGGCATGATGACGGAGACGGCCATGCCCACGGGAACGCCTCATGTGACTCAGGGCATGAGCACAACGGCGATGGCCATGCGCATGAACACGGCAGCGGCAAGAAACACTTCATGCCCCCGCATAGAGACGCCATTCAACCGATCGACCGGTGGCACATAGTAAACTACATTAAGTACGAATTAGGTCAATAACATGCCGATAAAAACCAGTGCGCCGCTTGTGGTGATTCTTATCGTCGGATTGATCTCGTCGGTTTTTTTAGGAATCCCCTGGGATATTTTTTCCGTTAATTTTGTCGTACTTCTGGGTGCAACGCAGGGATTGTTTTCAATCATCCTTCTTTTATCTCTTCTCGGAAATCAATGTCTTGACGACGACATCATCCCCGCTGGAATAATCAGCCTCTCTTTCGCTCCCATGGCCCTTCTGCTCTTACCTTTCCTGCTCAAGAAAGGCGGACCCGCCCTTTTTTACTGGAGCCGGTTTCCAGGCGACTCTCTCTGGTTGACTTCCTCCGCCTTTTTCGCACGCAATTTTATTGGATCAATTCTTTTCTACAGCGTAGTTTTCTCTATTTTCTACAAAGCAATCAACAAGAAAAAAATCGGGCCGCAACTTTCCTGCATCTGCCTGATTTTCTTTGTGCTCAACCAAACCTTCATTTCCTGGGATTTCGGAATGAGCCTCAGCCCCGGCTGGCACAACACGCTTTTTGCCCCCTACTACTGGTTTGGAAGTCTCTATGTCGGCCTCGCTATTTTCATGTTGATAATCTTGTCTTCCAGGAAAAAACCGCTTATGCAGATGACAAGAGAGTTGAAACTTCGTCCGCTTTTATTGTCATTTTCGGCCATCTGGTTTTATCTCTGGTGGTCTCAATTCATCACCATCTGGTATGCCAATATCCCGGAAGAAACCGAACCTTTCTACATGCGTTTCACTGGAGATCAAAGCTATTTTGCCTTCCTGGTCCTTCTCGCACTTTTTATCATTCCTTTTGGATGTATTCTTCTGGGTTTGAGAAAAGGAAAAGCGCTTAAACCCGTATTATGGACTGTCCTGGCAGGGCACTGGATCGAGCGATATTTAATTGTGGTGCCGCCCATCCGTCACTTGAATACAAGCTTGCATCCAACGGGACAAATCTTTAATTGGCGTGGCGGCATCACCACTATCCTGCTTTTCGCTTGTTTTCTTTTGCTTCTTTCACTTTTCTATGGCCGCGTTCAAAAGATGGTTGCAGCGAAGAGAGTAATATGAAACATATTTAACGCAACCTCTTTTACCCTCGCGAATAAGATCTGTTCACAAGTTTTTTTAGGGTTCATGAAAATAGAGTTCATTCCCCCAGCCTCTTTAAAAAATATAAGATTAATAACGGTCTCTTAAACGGGAATTACGAGAACGACACATTTTTTACAGGAATCAGTCTCGCTTATCGTTTTTAAGGGACCCCTGATTGCTATATTAAGGGTATCGAGGGGATCTTCGAGCAAGGCTTTTTATCCTACTCAAAAAACCATTCGAAGCGCTGCCTGTGAAATATTTGCATGAAATCCGCCTGGTTCTGCCAGTCGATTGAAACCCGCCTCAATGTCGATCCGTTCCAAAAAACGGAAGGGTAATTTTCCAAATCGATAGATAAATTTGATTCCATAGAGATTGGCATCAAAGTCACGTAGCTTCGGGTCGGCGCTCATGATTGCTTCGGGCAGTGTACGGTCCGGGTTGAAAAAATCGGCCTTGGATTGATCGTAGTAGCGATAACGAAAACGCAGGACGAACGGATCGGAGAGATACTGGTAAACCTTGATTTCGACCGAATGCGCCCTCACCCCCCAATCATCCCGGTAATAAGTGCCATTTAGATGGGCTGAGGTGCGGGTTTCAAAGTAGCGGTTGATCCAGGCAAAAAAGGTTTGCCGCAGGCGGTTCTCGGGATGGATTTCATCAAAACGTGTCGCATTGATAACCACCTTTCGATATGGGCTCGCCTGATACCCTTCCACATCAGTGATTCCGTAACCGAGACGAACAAAACTCTTCGGCGAGAGAATCTGCGTCAGAACCAGTGTGCCGCCGTGTGTTTTTTTATCCCTTGGCCAATCGGTCTCTCCCGGTTGGCGATCCAGGTTATTGACATCATCCATTGCATGAACATACTGGGCAGTAAGATTTGTATTTCTTAATAAAAAGTCACGGGAAAAGGAAAGGCCGAAAGCCTGTGATCGATAGTCGTCCTCATCGCTGAAAGCATAAGTCCCCCCGACAACCGCCTGTCCCCACTGGTGCGACACGCTTGCAACAACTTCCTGGCGGATTTCTTTCGCGAGACCTGCCGCACTCTGTGCGACCGCGCTGGCGCCACTGATGCCATCCACCGCCATCAGGATTTTTTGTCTTGAACTCTTTTCGTGGTCATGTTCTCCTCCTCCTGCATCTCCCCCTGTTCCTACCGAAGCAGCTGCTTCCTTGGCATCGATTTCAAAGGTTTCATAGGTGTAGCGCAACGAAACGGCCGTCTGCTCAGTCACCTGTTTTCGGAGGATCAGGTAGGGTGTTTTGACGGTCAAACCTCTGTTGTCCTCATAAAAGTGATAGCGGAATTCGACTTCGTCATCAACGGTTTGCGCAAATACGAATGGTGCCAAGATTAAGGATGCAAGGACGAGCAGAATCAATAAAAAAAAGCTCGTTCCTACTGCTCGCAACCGCATCCCGCCCCCTCTCCACTGCTTCCCAGAACGCCACCTGAACGGGCGCGAAAAAGGTGTGTATCAAAAACGGTCTCTCCTATTTCTCCCTCCTGCGTCATAATCGGGTCGGCCAGATACTCCCGCTCCCAGGGTTGCACGGCCACGCAGCCCGAAAATAAGAACAATGTTAAAAAAATAAAGAACTTACTTTTTCTGGACATGAGAAGACACCTCCAAAAGCGTTTTTATTTGATCCTCGAATTGACGAATCTGGCTTCCTGAAAAACCGAACTTAATCCATCGAATCACACCTTCCGGATCGATTAAAAATGAACTTGGCATTCCCCGCGCATGAAAAGAGGAGATAACTGATGCCTCCGGATCCGTAAAGATTGCAAAGCTGACGGGATGTTTTTCGAGGAAGCGTCTGGCATGTTTCAGGTTTTTATCGATGTTGATGCCCATGATCTCG
>JBHHWW010000036.1:0-14155 GCA_046756725.1 Nitrospiria bacterium
TTGGCGTTTTTTTAGATGAAACAGAGCCCATTGGGTTTGTGTTAACAGGCCCTAGATGAATTTCTTCATTAGGAGGTAACGATCGACATTCCCATTCAAATATCACTGCTTTCCGGGGCGGGATGTTTTGCTTTTGCTTGCCTTGTTTTACAGCAAAACCCTAAAAACCCACTGCATCGCTCCTTTGCACAACTTTCATTGTCTTTGGCACTTTGGAATCTTGGGTTTTTCTTCCTAGAAAGCACACACAATACGCTTTGGGAAGCAGTTCTTTTTTTTGGCACATTTAGCATCCCCGGATCTGTATTTGATTTTGTAAGTGCTTACCTCAAAACAGCATTGAAGCGATGGGAATCTCGTTTGCGTGGTGGGGTCTATTTAGTCGGGGGGTTATTCTATCTTACAATTTTTACTCCGCTTTTTGATTTAAAGGTCTGGAACATCGCTACGATGATTTATATCTTTCCAGTCGTCGGGTTTTCACTCTGGAGACTGAAAGAGAAATTAAAGTCAACCGTGCATCCGATGCAGAAAAAACAGTTGCAAGTTCTTTTTTATGGGGGATGTGTTGTGATGCTGCTTAGCCCAAGCGATTTGGTTCAAGTCTTTGGCGAATCATTTCCGCGCTTAGGTAGTTTAGCCACCTTGATTTATCTTTATGTTGTGGCAACTGGCATCTTACGGTACCACCTACTTGATCTTCAGGAAGTGATGCAGCGTGAACAACTGGCATTGGTGGGTGAGATGTCTGCCGGACTTGCTCATGAAGTTAGGAATCCCCTTGCTACAATTAAAGGGGCCGTACAATATCTGAATCCGAGTCAGTATTCGGGTGAAGTGAAAGAATTCCTTGATATTATTTTGGAAGAAACGAATCGACTCAATGGTGTTGTTCAGCGTTTTCTCGATTATGCTCGTCCATTTAAGAAGGATCTGAGTCTTGAATTCATTGATGACCTCATTGCCTCAATTGTGAAGCGTGTCAAAAAAAATCTCTCATCTGAGCCATTGATCACGTTTAATTCTAAAATTGCGCATCATCAGATTGAACTGGATAAAGCCCAAATGGATCAGGTTATCTTCAACTTGCTGACGAATGCGATTGATGCGATGGTCAAGGGAGGTCGCATCGAAATTACGGGTGAGGCACAGAGAGATTGTTTTATGCTTTCCATTAAAGACCAGGGGGAGGGAATTTCAGAGGAGATGCTTCCAAAAATATTTGATCCCTTTCAGACTAAGAAAGAGAAAGGCATTGGTTTGGGACTCGCCATATGCAAACGCATTATTATAGGACATGAAGGGACAATTCGCGTAGTGTCAACACTCGGTAAAGGGGCTGAATTTATTCTGACACTTCCCTTTCGACAAACAGAAAAAGAAGTCGCTTATGCCAGCTAAAATCTTAATTGTTGACGATGAAAAAAACATGCGTCGGGTGCTCTCAGCTCACCTCAAGCAGCAAGGCTGGGAAGTCTCTGAGGCTGTTGATGGTGAGCATGCCCTGTCCCATTTAAAAGATGAACGGTTTCACTTGATGATCAGTGACATCAAAATGCCAAAATTAGATGGCCTTTCTCTTCTAAATCAGACTATAAAACAATGCCCTCAGCTTCCTGTCATTTTAATTACAGCACACGGATCAATTGAAACTGCTGTAAGCGCGATGAAGGAGGGGGCTTTTGATTTTGTAACAAAGCCTTTTGACCAGGGTGAACTTCTGGATGTTGTCAGGAAGGGTCTCGCAACATCATCGCGGAGAGAGAAAAAGGCCAAACTTGAACTGAGCCGTGGGCAAAAAAGTGGCATCATCGGCGAGAGTCCAAAAATTCTAAGCTTACTTGATTTGATTGCCCGAGTGGCCGACAGTCCCTCCTCTATCTTGATCGTTGGAGAGACGGGGACAGGAAAAGAGTTAGTTGCACGAATGCTTCATCAAAATAGTAGTCGAAAAGATCAGGCATTTATTCCGGTGAACTGCGGCGCGATTCCAGAGCATTTACTGGAAAGCGAACTCTTTGGTTATGAACGAGGTGCTTTTACTGGTGCGATGACGAGTAAACCTGGCCGTATGGAATTGGCCGATGGCGGAACACTTTTTTTAGACGAAATTGCAGAACTCCCGAAGATGATGCAGGTGAAAATCTTACGCGCCATTCAGGAACAGACTTTTGAACGAGTGGGCGGATTGAAAACGATTAGAGTCAACCTCCGCATTATTTCGGCAACGCATCAAAATTTGAAGGAAGAGATCAATGCCGGAAATTTTCGAGAAGATCTCTTTTACCGACTCAACACGGTCTGTTTACAGGTACCACCCTTGCGAGATCGCAAAGAGGACTTACCACTCTTAATCGAACATTTAGTCGAAAAATCAAACATTCGCCTGAATAAAACGGTTGAACAAGTCAGTCAAGAAGCATCCGATGTGTTACTGAAATATGACTATCCCGGAAACATTCGTGAACTGGAAAATACCATTGAGCATGGGGTGCTTTTATCTACAGGGCCTATGCTCCAACTTGAAGATTTGCCTGAAGAAATCCAGTCGGCTTCTGGACAATCACTGGTTTCCAAAGGGAGCGCATCGTCCCTGCTTGAGGAAGGGGCGAATCTCAAAACACGGATGAAATCTGTAAAAGGAGAACTCGAACAGAAAATCATCTTGGATGCCTTAAAAAAAACAGGGGGGAATGTGACTCGGGCGGCGAAAAATCTAGGCCTGAGCCGAAAGGGTTTGCAATTAAAAATGAGTGCCTATGAGATTGAACGGAGCGGGATATAGGAGGGGGTTAGAGTTGTCCTTTTTGAAATGCCTGTTTTATTTGAGGTGTTCGAAGTGAAGATTGTTGGATGAATACACCGACTCCCTAATAATCGAACCATTTCGTGAATACCCATTCTAAGTGCGTAAACTTCCGACCGAACCCAGGCACACCGCGAAGTAAACTACGCACGCATATTAACCAACCATTTGCAGCTTTATTTTCATAACTAATTGAACTAAAAATATTTTTTAGTTCCTCCTTCAGTAAAAAAAGTTTTATTTGTCTTGGCCCTCCAATTGCAAATTTAAGCTGCCAACTTTAAACCAAGGGCTTTCAATGAGGAGTATGAGGAAATGAAACAATATTTTGAACTCTGTAGGAAACCAGGGTTTGCACCCTTTCTCTGGACTCAGTTTCTGGGGGCCTTCAACGACAATATTTTTAAGATCGTTGCTTCGATGTTAGCCATCAAGATGACAAGCGAATCGAGCGGGACCTATCTTTCTCTCATCGGTGCTATTTTCATCCTGCCTTTTCTCCTTTTTTCCGGGTATGCCGGTGATCTTGTCGACCGTCTGAATAAACGCCGTATCATGGTCTGGACCAAAGGTTTTGAAATCTTGGTCATGAGTTTAGGATGCATTGCTTTTCTTTCGGGAGAGATCGAATGGATGTTGGTGGTTCTTTTTTTGATGGCCCTGCAATCGACCTTTTTCAGCCCGGCAAAGTACGGCATTCTTCCAGAAATGCTTCCCGACAAAGATCTTTCCCGTGCAAATGGTTTAGTCGAAATGAGTACCTTTTTGGCCATTATTTTAGGGACTGCACTTGGCGGCTTTATTTATTCGCTTTGGTCGGAGCAGCTTGCGCGCATTGGTGTCATGCTCATTGTTATCGCTATTATTGGCTATGTTAGCGCCTTGGGTATTGGAAAAGTGAAAACCGCTAAAATAAAAAAACCTTTTCAGATGAATCCCTGGGGAGAAATCACTCATGGGGTCAAACGGCTCTACAGTGATAGAACCTTGTGGCTCACCGTATTAGGCATCGCTTATTTTTGGTTTTTAGGCGCCTTCCTTCAACTCGATCTTCTATTGCTTGGAAGTGAAGTCATGCATTTGGAGGATTTACAAATTAGTTTGTTAGGAACATTTTTAGCCATCGGCATCGGCATTGGAAGTCTACTTGCAGGTCGGCTTTCTGGTGATAAGGTCGAGCTCGGTCTGGTTCCCATCGGTTCGATTGGCATCGGAATTTTTTCGATGCTCTTAGCCATTTCCTCGCATTCTTATCTGAAAACGGGAATTGCGCTGAGCTTGCTGGGTTGTGCAGGTGGGCTTTTCAGTGTTCCGCTTCACGCCTTATTACAACAAAAAAGTGGCGTGGGAGAACGAGGGCAATTGATTGCGACGGCCAATTTCATTCAGACTGTCGGTATCCTGCTGGCCTCTGGTACGCTCTGGCTTTTTCATGATTACTTCCATTTCTCAGCCGACAAGATGATTCTGATCGTGGGACTGCTCACCGTTCTTGTTACACCTTACGTGCTTAAATTACTCCCAGAGTTTTTAATTCGATTTGTCCTCTGGCTTTTGACCCATACAATCTATCGCATCCGAATTCGAGGACAGGAACATGTCCCCTTTAAAGGTCCGGCCCTTTTAGTTTGCAACCATGTTTCGTTCGTGGACGGGCTCTTGGTCGGGGCCTGTGTACAACGATTTATCCGCTTCCTGGTTTACAGTGGTTTTTTCAAGATAAAAGGCGTTGGTTGTTTTTTAGAAAAAATGAGCGCTATCCCAATCGCAGGTGGCAATAGAAAAGCCATCATTGAATCCATTGGCCAGGCACATCAATCCCTGAAAGACGGCCATGTTGTCTGTATCTTCGCAGAAGGCGCGATCAGTCGAACAGGAAACATGCTCCCATTTAAAAAGGGATTTGAACACATGGTGAAAGGCCTTGATGTCCCCATTGTCCCAGTTCATCTTGATGGACTCTGGGGAAGCATTTTCAGCTTTGAAAAAGGAAAATTTTTTTGGAAATGGCCAAGGCAGATTCCTTTTCCGGTGACCGTTTCATTTGGAAAACCGCTCCCTGCAACGGCGACAGCTCAGGAAGCACGGCAGGCCGTGATGGACATGGGAAGTGAAGCCATTGGACTCCGAAGAAAAAAGAAGGATTTACTCCACCTCAAGTTCATCGAGTCAGCAAAAAAAGCCTGGGAGCAGGCTTGCATGGCCGACTCGACGGGAAAAAGCCTAACTTATGGCAAGGCCTTAATTGGCGCATTACTCCTGTCGAAAAAGATTCGACGACATTGCAGAGATGAAAAGATGGTTGGACTGATGATGCCTTCTTCTGTCGGCGGCGCCCTTGCAAACATTGCAACACTATTGGCTGGAAAGGTCCCGGTAAATCTAAATTTTACGGCAGGAGTTGAATCCATCGATTCGGCAATTCGACAATGTGAAATCAAAACCATCCTGACATCGAAAATATTTGTAAAAAAAGCCAAACTTGATCAGCGAGAAGAGATGGTTTATCTCGAAGATCTTTCCAAAAAAATATCGTTGATGGAAAAAATAGGCCATGCGCTCTTGACCTTCATCCTTCCAGCACGATTGATTCAAGGCTTTTACTGCCCGGAGAAACCTGATCCGAACAGCCTGGCAACCGTGATTTTTTCGAGTGGCAGTACGGGAGAGCCCAAGGGCGTCATGCTTTCTCACCACAACGTGCTTTCGAATATCGAATCACTCGCCCAGCTTTTTTGGGTAACGGAAAAAGATAAGATGATGGGCGTGCTTCCTTTTTTTCATTCCTTCGGGTTTACCGGCACACTCTGGTTTCCACTCATTGCCCGCTTTGGTGCTGTTTTTCATCCGAACCCAATGGATGCAAAAGTGATTGGCGAATTAGTTCAGAAGCATAAAGCGAGCATCTTGATTAGCACGCCCACCTTTTACAATGCTTATATTCGACGTTGTTCGAAAGAGGCTTTTGCTTCCCTCCGCTACGCGATGGTCGGTGCAGAGAAATTGAGAAAAGAGATTGCAGAAGCTTTCAAGGAAAAATACAGGCTTGACCTATTAGAGGGATATGGCTGTACGGAGTTAGCTCCAGTTGTCTGTGTCAATGTGGACGATGTGAAACACGGGCCGGAGTCTCAAACAGGCTTGGTCTCTGGTACTGTCGGGCACCCGGTGCCAGGTGTTTCGGTGAAGGTCGTTGACCCCGATACGGGCGTCATCCTGCCATCTGGACAAGAGGGCCTTTTATTGGTTAAAGGGCCGAATCTAATGATGGGTTACCTCAATCAGCCGGAAAAAACGGCAGCGGTAATTCAAGACAATTGGTACAATACCGGAGATATTGCCCGTTTAGATGGAAACGGCTTTGTTCAAATCACTGATCGCCTCTCCCGATTTAGCAAAATCGGGGGTGAAATGGTGCCTCATATCAAGATTGAAGAGGAAGTGAGTAAAGTCCTGGAAAGTGAAGAATGTGCAGTCACCGCAGTCCCGGATGACAAAAAAGGAGAGAAGCTGGTCGTCTTTTATGTGAAGCCTGAGACAAGCCCGGAAACCCTGTGGTCTCGTTTAAAAGAAAACAACATGCCCCTACTTTGGCTACCAAAACGGGAACACCTTTATCCGGTTGAAGACCTCCCCGTTCTAGGGACAGGAAAGCGAGACTTACGTGCGCTTAAAGTATTGGCGCTTGACGCGGTGAAAAACTAAGGGAGGGTGAAATAATGTTAAAACGAATTTCGATCTTGATCACTTTTATGATGGTTACAACCTTCCCTCTTACAGCGTTTTCAGATACCTCGACTCGCAACTCTGAGTGTGTGATTCTGCTTCATGGCCTGGTCAGAACATGTTCTTCCATGGAAAAAATGGCATCAGTTCTAAGGAATAAAGGGTATGAAGTTGTAAATCAGGGTTATGCCTCTCGTGATGAAAAAATTGCAACATTGTCGGAATTGACCATGCCACGTGATATCGCAACCTGTGAAAGGCAGGGTACAGAAAAGACAATCCATTTTTTTGTAAGCCATTCGATGGGAGGGATACTCATTCGAGATTATTTGTCCAAGCGTCAGTTAAAAAACTGGGACGAGTTGACATGCTCAGTCCTCCGAACCAGGAAAGTGAAGCCGTGGATCAATTGAAAGCTTTTCCGGGTTTCAACTGGCTCAATGGCCCTTCTGGCTTTCAGTTGAGAACAAAGCAAAATAGCTTGCCAAAAAATCTGGGCCCCGCGAATTTTACAGTTGGCATAAAGCAACTTCTGGGTTGAGACCTAGGAAAAACAAGTGCGGTACTAGTGGTTTTTATAAGAGAGTAATTTACGAAGTTCATCTATTGGGAAATGATTATGGGATGGCTTGGCATTGTAAATCCACATGCCGGATGGGGGAAAAAAGGTGTGCCACTAACCAAGACGCTCTCTTCATTAAAAAAAATAACACCTCATTACATCATCACAGACTACTCCGGCCATGCGGAGCAATTAGCCAGAGATGCCTCCGACTGTGATGGATTCGCTGTTGCAGGGGGAGACGGGACAATTTTTGAGGTGCTTAACGGGATGGATTGTGAAAGACAAGGTCTTGCGATCATTCCAGCTGGTACCGGAAATTCCTTGGCAAGAGATTTTGAGTTGACGGGCGCAAAGAGAGAAATTGATGCAATTCACGAAGAAAATATGATCGCAGTGGATTTAATACGTGTGACCTTCAAGGATAAAGACGGAGTGGACCGGACGCGTATTTCTGCAAGTACCATTGCACTCGGCTATCCGGCCATGGTTGGAGATCGAGCAAACAGACACTATAAGTTTTTAGGGAAATTGTGCTACCCCGTCGCAGCCACTGCGGGAACCTTATTCCAAAAACGCTTTTCAGCCCGATTGAGTTATTGTAGTCTCCCACCGGAATCAAAATTGTTGTCGGGATTGATCATAAATAATACTCGTCACGTTGCAAATTTCCTGGCTTTTCCAAATGCTTCCATAAATGATGGGTCTTTTGATGTCATGGAAATGCGTGCCGGTTTTTTCAGGCAAAACCTCCATAATCTATCCGTCCTTTCAAAAAAACATTTCTATTCGCCGGCGATACTGAAAAGGGAAGATTCCCTGATTGTGAATATGGAGAGACCGCAAGACCTCGTGATTGATGGAGAGATCTATTCTGACATTATCGGAATACAGGTACAGACATTGCCCCGTTTATTACGTTATTATCAGATGTGGAAGGTATGATCCATAGCATTTTTTACTTTACGCTGTCTTCTTTCCTCCTCGGTGGATTTGCCCTCTATAAGTGCAATCAAAAAGAAAATGCTTCAAGACAGCAGAATCGGTGGACAAAATATGGCGTCTACTTCTTCATCGTTCATCTCGTAATTGGGAGTGCGATGGCCGGGCCATTCTATTTCAATCTGCTTGTAGCGATCATTATCATCATCGGCGCGTATGAATTATTTCAGGCCTGTCGCTATCGGGCAGGAAAAATACTTTCCAGGCCTATTGTTATATTGTCTTGGGGAATATATATATTGCTCTCCTATGGTTTGTTCATTTTTTCAAAGTGGGCAGATTCAGGAATGATTCTTTTTGTCTATATTGGCATTGCCGCTTTTGATGGATTCAGCCAATTGACGGGTCAATGGATTGGTTCCAGACAACTTGCCCCTGCAGTCAGTCCCAACAAGACCGTGGAAGGTGTCCTGGGAGGATTTTCAGCCGTGATCATCACCGCAATCTTGTTAAGGTCTTTGGTCAATCTTTCTGTTTCAGAGGTAGTTCTCGTTTCATTATTACTTGGTATTTCCGGACTAACGGGTGATCTCGCCGCCTCTTATTTTAAAAGACTCAGAGGCATTAAGAATTTCGGGACTCTATTGCCAGGGCATGGTGGGGTTCTTGATCGTTTTGATGGCTTCCTGCTTGCGGCACCCACTTTTTTTCTATGGGATTCATTCATAAAATAGGTCGAACTAAAAATGACAAAACGAATATTGCTAACAGGTGGAAGCGGTTTTATCGGCAGTCATATTGCGGCGAGACTTTTAAGTGAAGGGCACGAGGTTTTTTTTGTGGCGAGACCCTTGCGAGGCACTTCTTCAAGAGATCGAATTCTTCGGGCACTGGCCCCTTTCTCTTTGTCGGACGCAGACCGATACCACATCATTGAGGGAGATCTCTTCTCATGGTTTCTGCATGATCTCCCGGATATTGATGAGGTATGGCACTGCGCTGCCTCTCTTTCTTTTAAAGAAAAACACCGGAAAGAGACCTTTTTGGCGAATGCAGGCGGAACCCAAAATGTCCTTGATTGGATGGCTTGGTTTGGGGTTCGGAGGCTCCACTATTTGAGTACCGCCTACGTCTCAGGGAACCGACGCGGGATTGTCAAGGAGGATGAGCTCTACTGCGATCAAAGATTTCACAATCCATACGAAGAAAGCAAGATGCATGCGGAGCAGCTTGTGTATCAATGGGCGGACGAAACTGGAGGGCAGTTTACAATTTATCGTCCGAGTGTCATTGTAGGAAATTCGAAAACAGGATACCCTAAAAGCCCTCAGGGCTATTACGCTTGCACAAAACCCTTTCACTCGATCAAAAAAAAACTCGAGAAAGATCTTGAGAAAAATCCGCTTTTATTTGAAAACACAGAAATTGGGATTCATGATGGGAATATGCACCTCCCCCTGTGTTTCCCCGGAAAACCTGAGACGCTGGTGAATTTATTGCCGATTGATACGGCAGTACAAGCGATTTTTGAGTGTTCGAATTCGGTTGGCACATTTCATATTACGAACGCGCATCCTATCCCGCTGAAGCGGATTGTCGAAATGAGTATGGCATCTTTAGGCATTACAGGGATTACGATCAGCACAGATCATAATGTCACCCACCCATTGTTGTCCCGCCTGAACGCGGAATTGAAACGAAGTTTGAAGTATTTTCTGCCCTATACCTTGTACGGGTTGAACAGTGCGACCTTCGATCAAAGCAATACAGTACGCATCCTGAAGAAACCACTTTCCTTTGAGATCACCGAACCCTTTCTCCGTTCTATTTTAGACTTTGCGTATCCGACAAGACCGACTTTGCAAAGTGAAAGCACCTTCTTGATGAATCGAGACTCTGCAAATAGACGGTTAGGACGCTCTGATTAATTCATGAGAAATGCGGACGACATAATAGATATCCAAGGAGTCTGTATGCCGCCGCATCAGCTTTCCCGGTTCAACCATTTAAAGCCACGAGACCATGTAGGCTTTCTTTTCTTGACCTCCTGTATCGGGTTGACGGGTCTTTCTATCACCCTTTCTATTTTGGGAGGTTGGATTTTATGGGGATTAGGACAAGTTCTATTGGCGGTCGCCCTGGTTCAATGGTTTATTCTCCTTCACGAATGCGGACACGAAACACTATTTCGGACGAAGCATCTTAATGCCATTTCCGGACACCTCGCTTCTTTCTTCTGTGTTATTCCTTTTCGTTGCTGGAAGAAGGTGCATACGCTCCACCACAAATGGACCGGATGGCAGGATCTTGACCCAACCACAGCACCGCTTATCCCCAGGAATCTCAGTTACATAGAGAAGGTCGTTATCAATATTTGCTGGAAATATTGGATTCCTCTTTTTTCTCTGATCTACCGCATCAACAACTTCTGGAATATCCCCCGACTTAGGCGGATTTTCTCCAATGCAGGACAGAAGAAGAAATTGCAATGGAATATTCTGTGCCTTTTCATCTTATATTCAGGTTTCATCACCTGGATCGGTTTTACACAGATCCTTCGTCTTGCCGGGCTTGGATTTCTGATGAGTTTGATCTTCCAAGATCCTCTCTTGCTCAGTCAACACACCCATATTCCGCTTAACCTCAGCCATGGCGAGCGTGTCAGGCCATATCCGCCTCTGAAACAGGAAGTCTTTACGCGATCTCTAAAATTTCCTGCCTGGTTTTCGTTCTGCGTTCTCCTGCATTTTGATGCACATGAACTTCATCACATGCACCCACAGGTCCCCGGCTATTGTTTGAGAAAAATAAGCTATATTCCTCAAAATGAGATGTATTGGTGGCGATGGATAAAAGAAGTAAAGCGGATCCCGGGGGAAGTCTTCCTCTATAAAAACAGGGACCAAACTGGATTCGATGTATGAATACAAACAGAACAATCTGCACGAATGAAAACACCTCAACTGCAAGAAGACAGAGGGATTGGAGGGGTCAATATCTGTGTCTCCTCCGACAAGCCAAAGAAATCAAGGCTGTGGGAGGAAAGGCCTATCATTTAGGATGTATGCTTCGAGATGGTATCGCGGTGCCTCCGGCCTTTGTCATCACGAATTCGGCGTTCCAGTTCTTTCTTGATTGTAACGATCTGCGGAAGCCAATCAAGGCGCTCTGTTTTGATCTCGATGTTCAGGATCCGGAATGTTTCCGCAAAGCGTCTAAGAAGATTAAAACTTTGGTTCTTCAGGCAAAGATTCCCGAGTCACTTCATGATCAGATAATCAGGAAACGTAATGAGAGGCTTCCAGGGGTGACGCTTATCATCCGGAGTTCAGCCGTTGGTGAGGACTCCGAAGGTACATCCTTTGCCGGCCAATTGGATTCACTCCTTAATATCAATTCAAATAGGGAAATCAACGAAGCACTCCTCTCCTGTTGGGCTTCTTACTGGTCGGAGCGTTCGCTCTTCTATCAGCTTTCACGAGGGATTTCACTTAATGGAATGGCTGTGGTCATCCAGGAGATGATCCGGTCTCGCGTCTCGGGAGTTTTGTTCACAAAAGCTCCGGGATTGCAAAACTCCGAATGCGATCTGCTTCTGGGCGAATACTGTTTCGGGCTGGGGGAAGCCCTTGTCTCCGGTCGGATCAATCCAGGTCGTTTCGCGATTTCGCGAGCCAGCTTCCAATGGAAAAAAGAATGTGAACCCGAGCAGATACCTGACCCCAGTGGCGACTCACTTCTTTTCAACGAGGCCCTCATCGCTTCACTTGCCCGCATGGCACTGGACCTTGAGCAACAGTTTGGCGCTCCACAGGATATTGAATGGACCCTTGATCAAGAGGGGAAGCTCTACATTGTGCAGGCCCGTCCGATTACCGAAGTCTTAAGGTCAAGCGCGGACTCCGATCAACCGAGCCTGGTGAATGAGAATCAGGGAAAACGACCACCAGTGATTTGGTCGAATGCCAATGTCTGCGAGAATTTTCCCGAGCCGATTTCTCCTCTGCTTTATTCAATCGCCTCGACCGGTTACTACTACTATTTCCGAAACCTCGGGAAGGCCTTCGGTATTTCCTTGCAATACCTTAATGCAATGGAACACCCGTTACGACACATCATTGGTATCCAGGGTGCCCGAATGTATTACAATCTGACGAACATCCATACGGCCATACGCCAGCTTCCATTCGGGGAGCGATTGACCGAGTATTTCAATTTGTTCGTTGGGGCCTCACAAACGACTGCCACAGGTCATATGCTCAAGTCCAAAAAGCAGAGCAGCATTACCCGCTTGCTTAAGCTTGTCAGGATTGCAGTTGCAACGCTGTGGCAGTATCTTTTTCTGTCGAAACGGGTTGAAACTTTTGAACGCTCCGTTTCCGAATTCAGTGAGGCAACTCTACCGATGACGCTTGGAGACAGGTCCCTTTTCAGCCTTTTGGAGAATTTTCGGGCATTTCTTGAAATCCGTTTTCATCGCTGGACGAATGCGGGTCTGGCAGATGTCGCATCAATGGTCGGATACGGCGCACTCAAGAAGCTCTTAAACGATGCCTTCCCAGAGGCCAATCAGGCTTCTCTGCACAACACGCTTCTCAAAGGGCTTCCCGGTATTGTCAGTAGCATTCCGGCGCTCAAGATTTGGGAGCTTTCCCGCCAGATACGGGAAAATGAATCCTTAATGACCCTTTTTACGACAAAGTCAAGCAAGGGGATCTTCCTGGAATTAGAAAAAAATGACCGCTTCGTCTCTTTTCAGAAAGGCTTGAACGATTTTCTTGATGAGTGGGGCTTTCGTTGCTCCGGTGAGCTGATGCTTACCATTCCAAGTTTTCAGGAAGACCCGATCCCCTTAATCGATATCTTAAAAGGATATCTTTCCGTTGATGCCGAGTCACCTGCCGAAGTCATGCGGCAGCAGGGAGTCGAGCGAGTGGCCGAGACAGAGCGAGTCGTACAGAAACTCTCTGACAAAAAAAACTTCCCGTTTTTACCTCTTTTCACCAAAGGACGTCTCATCAAAATAATCCTGAATTGGACGCATCGGGCCATCGCACTGCGTGAACGTGCCCGACTGAAGCAAGCACTCTTGTATAGCCGATGCCGTCGGATTGTTTTGGCAATGGGAGAGAAACTTTCTAAAAGTGGACATCTTGAGCATCATGAAGACATTTTTTTCCTGACTTATGAGGAATTAGATGCCTTGATTTCCAGAGAATCCATGCTTCCGGTGCAAGTCAAAGATCTTGTGGAAATACGAAAAAAAGAACATGCTGTACAGAGCGCCATGTCGGTGCCGGATACACTTGTTTTACGGGAAGGCGACTGTTTCACCGGAGAAAATCAGGATGTTTCAAGCAGAAGCACTCTGGACCAGGAGGAAACCCCCGCGCTGCTTTCCGGGATAGGTGCCTGTGGGGGACAAGTGACGGGTCGTGCGACTATTTTACAGGAAGTGACCGAGTCGCGCAGGCTTGGAGCGGGAGATGTCTTGGTGACGCGTCAGACCGACCCCGGATGGGGACCCGTATTCTTCCTGATTCGAGGCCTGGTGCTGGAACGGGGCGGGATGCTCTCCCACGGAGCCATTATTGCGCGAGAGTATGGTATTCCATGTGTTGTCGGTGTACAGGATGCGACACGTCGTATCCCGGAAGGAGAAATAGTATCAGTTGATGGAGACCGTGGTGATGTCCGACTCCTGGATTGAAGCATTCTTTGAATATGGACGTAGCCGTTTTCCAATCAGACTCTTTTTGCCCTTGGCTTTCTTCATCAGTATAGCTGCTCAGGTAGGAAATCAAGGGATAGATCCAGATAGTTTGGTGATTTCGACCTTGCTGGCCCTTGGCCTTCTTTTCCAATTTCGTCTTTGGGACGATTTAAACGATCGAGCCCGAGACCGTATTGCGCATCCAAATCGCCTCTTGTCAAAAACAGTTAACACCACACACTTTCATGCCCTCCACATCGCTGCTTTGATCTTCAACTTTATCCTCCTTGTTCTATTGTCCATCCCCAGAGATCAGATCGAAATGTTCATCCTGTTGAATGGCTCTTTTTTACTCTGGTATAGATGGCTCCATAGATACTGTGTGAGCAGGATTATCGCCTGCCAT
>JBHHWW010000037.1:0-13848 GCA_046756725.1 Nitrospiria bacterium
CGAATCAGGCCTTCTCCGCCCCTGGGAATGATGAGGTCGATGGATTCCTCTAATTTTAGGAGTTCGTAGATTGCCAGACGGTCTGTAGTTTTGATCAAGGTTACAACATTCGGAGGCAGTCCGGCTGATTTCGCCGCATCTTCCAGAACAGAGGCAATCGCCGTATTGGAATAAATGGCCTCTGACCCTCCCCTCAAAATCACACTGTTTCCAGATTTAATGCAGAGACCCGCCACATCTGCGGTCACATTTGGTCGTGATTCGTAGATAATGCCGATCACACCAATCGGAACACGCATCTGGCCGACCTGGAGTCTATTGGGAAGCCGCGTCATTTTGAGGATTTCTCCCACCGGATCCGGCAGGGCTGCAACATCACGCAAGCCTACGGCCATTGCATCGATCCGCTTGGGTGTTAGCATCAGGCGTTCTAATAGGGGTTGTGAGAGTCCTTTTTCCTTCCCTCTTTCGAGATCTTTTTCATTTTCCTCCGAGAGGAAGGAAGATTCATCCTCAAGACGGTCGGCCATCACATGAAGTGCTTTGTTTTTTATCTCTGAAGAAAGCTTTGCCAACGCCACGGAAGCCTGTTTCGTTCGTCTGGCTTCCCCTTTTAATTCGTCATAGAGTGTCATTGATCATTACCATATTGTCTCGATGAATCACTTCGTCCATTCCTTTATAACCCAGAACTTTTTCAATTTCGGTGGAATGCAGACCTTTGATCTGGATCATCTCAGAAGCGTTGTAATTCGTCAAACCTTTGGCAATTTCTTTGCGATCTGGAGAAAGACACAGTATCGCATCCCCGGTTTCAAATCGCCCCTCTACAGACAAAATGCCCGAAGGAAGCAGCGATCGGCCGCGGCTCCTTAAGGCCTCAACGGCACCGGAATCCAGCAAAACCTTCCCTTTTACCTTGAGTGAATAAGAGATCCAATGTTTTTTAGAGGAATTACGACCCGGTTTCGGAAGGAAGAGTGTGCCAATTTCGTCTCCCTGAAAAGCCCTTTTCATGGCGCCCCGGACGGTCCCATTTAAAATCAGGGTGGTTCCCCCGTAAGCAGAAACTTCTCCGGCCATTTTAACCTTTGTTGCCATGCCACCGGTCCCTCCCGGTCTGCTTGATCCGCCCGCCATCGCCTTTATCTCGTCCGTCACGCCCTCCACAAGCGGGAGGACGCTTGCGTTCGAATATTTGCGCGGGTCCTCCGTATAGAGACCATCCACATCAGAAAGCGCAATGAGAAGTGATGCATCGACCAAATGGAGGACCTGAGCAGCAAGGCTGTCATTGTCTCCAAGTTTAATCTCATCCACCGTGACCGTGTCATTTTCATTGATAATCGGGATGATATTTCGTTCCAGAAGCGTCATCAAGGTATTCCGAGCATTGATAAACCGTCTCCGGTCTGCAATGTCGTCCTGCGTCAAAAGCACTTGGGCCACTTTAATGTCGTATTCCTTAAAAAACCGTTCATAGGCCCACATCAGGCGACTTTGCCCCACTGCCGCTGAGGCCTGTTTCATGGGAATGGTTTTTGGCGGACGTGAGAGACCCAGCTTTTCAATCCCGCAAAGAATCGAGCCGGAAGAAACGAGGAAAATCTCGGTGCCTTCATGAAAAAAAACAGAAACTTCTTCGGCGATCTCCTGCAACCGCGCTTCGTCAAGACCACTGCCTTGCGAAGCAATGACGTTGCTGCCAATTTTTATGACGATGCGTTTGTGTTTTTTAAGAGAGGGGCGGGCTTTGTGCACGAGATGATCCCTCGTTAGAAGCAATGTTCAGGGATGGGCTAGAAGAATCAAAGATTTTTCCAGCTTCCTTTCGTGATCTTTCGACTTCAAAGAACAGAGATCGGAGCAAGGCATCCATTCCCTGCATGGTCGCCGATGAGATTGAAAAAAAGGGAATGCGTTTTTTCTGGCAATAGGAACGTAGAGCGGCTTCATTATGACCCTCTCCCCGGATATCGATTTTTGTACCGGCAACCATGAACGGTTTTTTGCTCATTTCCGGATGATAGTGGATGACTTCATCCCGAATTATTTCAAAAACATGGGTGGGGTCTTCCTCAGCCATCTCCGAAATGTCAACCAGATGAAGCAGGAGTGATGTTCGCTCCAGGTGTTTTAAAAACTGAACACCCAGCCCCCTCCCTTCATGTGCTCCTTCAATGAGCCCGGGTACATCGGCAATCGTGAAATGATCGGTACGGCCATAGGTTCCTTTTACTGTCGCAACGCCCAGCTTGGGTTCGAGGGTTGTAAAGGGATAATCAGCGACTTTCGGATGGGCCTTGGTGATTGTAGAGAGCAGGGATGACTTGCCTGCATTTGGAAGCCCAACCAGGCCGACGTCCGCAAGAAGTTTTAACTCCAATTGGAGCCAATATTCTTCGCCGATACCACCGGGTTCTGAATGAAGGGGCGCCTGGACAATTGAAGACTTAAAACGGGTATTCCCGCGTCCTCCGCTTCCTCCGATGGCGACAATGGTTTGCTGATCGGCCTGATTCAAATCGGCCAAGATGTCCCCGGATGTGTCATCTCTGACCACGGTGCCAACCGGAACCGGAATGGTAAGATCTGCACTGTCTTTCCCGGATGATTTATGACCACTGCCATGCCCCGCTCTCTTGACAACATAATGTTGTTGATACCTGAGATCAATCAAGGTAGAGAGGTTATGGGATGCCTCCAAAATAACGTCACCCCCTTTTCCCCCATCACCTCCATCCGGCCCGCCTCGAGGCACAAATTTTTCCTTCCGAAAGCTGACGGCGCCATCTCCGCCATCTCCGGCTTTTACATAGATTTTTACCTGGTCAATAAACATAGTATCGACACGGATAAGAGTCGAACGAGGAAAGGGAAAAAAGGAGAAAAACTTAAGATGAGGGAGGGTAGATACTCACTCTTTTTTTGCGCCGTCCAACCCGCTCAAACGTGACGATGCCGGTTTCTTTGGCAAAAAGGGTGTCATCTTTTCCGATACCAACGTTGATTCCTGGATGGATTTTTGTTCCCCTTTGACGGACAAGGATATTCCCCGCGAGTACAAGTTGCCCGCCGAAACGCTTTACACCCAGACGTTGCGACTTGCTGTCACGCCCGTTTCTTGTTGAACCACCCGCTTTTTTATGTGCCATTGCTGATCTCCTTTACGATTTCAGAGATCTGAATACGCGTAAATGACTGGCGGTGCCCTTGTGTTCTACGGTAGTTTTTTCGTCGTTTTTTCTTAAAAACAATGATTTTTTTTGCCCGTGCCTGCCGGAGGACCTTTGCTTTTACGCTCACTTCCTTCAAGACTTCAGGAGCAATTGTCCCGCCTTCCTCATCCTGAAAAAACAAAATGGACGAAAAGGTCATTTCATCACCCACGTTGACATCACATTTCTCCAGATGGACAATGTCTCCGGGCTTCACCCGATACTGCTTGCCACCCGATTCCAAAACCGCATACATTTTATGATCCTTTCCACCACACCTTCAGACAGAATTCAGGTCGTAGATAAACAGTCGCATTACTTAACATAGTCATTTTCAAGATGTCAATATTTGTAGGTTCCTGCTCCAGCCTTTTTGATTCGTGTTTGTCCTGGAGAACCGGGACAGGAGAGCGGGCGCAATTGCTTTGTAACTTGCTTGTAAAACCCATTCTTCATTCAGGGTTTATTTTAAAAATCTTTCCAGCATAGTCTACAATATACAATTCATGTTGCGCATCTTCTCCAAAAGCACTGATCATTCGACCCGTCTCAAGAAGCAGGCGTTGATCTGTCACTTTTTGCCCTTGATGCCGAAGCATCCAGATGCGTCCATTTCCGAAATCACCATAGACGTAGGCACCCCTTAATTTCGGGATGGCTTTTCCCCGGTAGACATATCCTCCGATTACCACGGTTCCTTCAGACCGTGGGTAGTCAAAGAGGGGGAGGGAAAAGCGGCTTTTGTTACAACGTGCATTGACCCTTGGCGTGCATATGGTCCCCTCCATAATATTCCAACCATAGTTCTGCCCCTTTTTGATGATATTAATTTCCTCCCGGTGATTTTGCCCGACATCCGCCAGATAGAGGGCCCCAGTTTTGGCATCAAATGAAAACCGCCAGGGGTTCCGAAGTCCATAGGCCCAGATCTCCGGGGCAATTTTTTTCTGAATCGTAAATGGATTGTCGGTCGGAATACGGTATCCCTTTTCCCCTTTCGCCTGATCCACGTTAATTCTAAGAATTTTTCCAAGCAGGCTTGAAAGGTTTTGACCATTTCCATTTGGATCATTCCCAGCCCCGCCATCTCCCGTGCCAATATACAGCATTCCGTCCGGGCCGAAGGCGATCTGCCCGCCATTGTGATTTCCAAAGGGCTGAGGGATGGTCAAAAGTCGACGTTCACTCTTCATGTCTACAAACAAGCCTCGTTTGTCTGTCCGATATTCTGCGATCACCGTCTGAAGTGCTCCCAAAAAAGGACGCGTGGATTCCGTGTAGTTGACAAACAGGCGACCATTCTTCAAAAAATTCGGATGAAAGGCGAGTCCGAGAAGACCCTTTTCTCCACCGGAAACCACTCGATTCCTAATATCGAGAAACGGTTTTTTGGAAAGAAGTCCGTTTTTCATCACACGAATGATGCCGGGCTGTTCGACGATAAAAAGTCGATCTCCGGCATGGACCAGCGTGAGGGGTTGGTTCATGCCATCCACAAGCTGCTCCAGACGAATTTTTGGATGATTTATATTGGCTTCCGGCGTTCTCAAATGAGAAGAAGATTTCCCTTCAGCGTGGGAAACCAAGAGAACGAGGAGTATCTGAAGAAAAAAAATGGCTTGATATCGCATTTGCCCGTCTCTTTTTAACATTGACAGAAGAAACTCAGGTTAGGGAATGAAAATCTACTTTGTCAACATTGATCCGAATAAATGAAGCAGAGGGAAGGTAAAGTTTCGAAGAAAAAAGGGCTCCTAAATTTAAGGAGTTGCATTCTTAGCGGACTCAGTAGCAGTAGGTTTGGTTTGCTGTCGAAATTGAGCAGATGCCTTCCACGCGCAACCAGCTTCCATGGAGGCAATTTCTTCTCTAGTTGTGACACACTTGGCATGAGCCACGATCTTATCTCCATTCGCAACAAAATCATCCGCAATAATAAGCACACCGTCTGGAATGAGACCCGTGATAGGGTCGGGGGCGGGTGCGCTATCCCAATCGACGGAGACAGTTCCGCCTATTGACGGCACATTTGTGTGCATGGGTGACACAGCGGGGAACCCCGAAAAATGAGTTGGATTGACAACCCAGACATCGAGCATGTCCAGGCCGTCGATTTTCACCTGGATCTGTACTTGGTTTAGAGGATTGCCAAAAACATCAAAACCAGCATCCACCTGACATCGCATCCGATCCATTTTTGCAAGCGAAAAAGCAGTGCCGCTTACAATATTGAAGACTGCGAAAAAGGACAGAACAGTTGTGCTGATCATTACCATGGTTGTAATTCTCGATAGACTGAATTTTATCAATTTTATATTGTGTTTTCTCCTTTATGTTTTTTCGAATTATGGAATGTAATGCAATACATTGATTAATATGGATATTTTATATGTTGAAACAGATTCAGAAAATCCAATTGAGTGGAAGACAATAAATATTCCTCCACCAGGGTCATTTCATCTGTGGTGTCTTTCTCAAGTTTTTTCTTATACAGCCGATAAGTGGATGAAGGGCATTGAAACGAGGTTGTTCTTGAGTGGCCAAACAAAGTCATGAAAATAAACCTTCGTGATAATTTTTGTGTAAGAAGCTACCGACTTAAGTACAAGCGGCTTTTTGTGGAGGACTGAAAATATGAGTGACCGGTTTCAAAAACTAACAATGGGCATTGTCTGGTTTCTCGCCATCGTCGTTCTTATCATTCTGCGTTTTGGGTTATTCAAAGAAGTGTCATAGGAGTTGGAGAGTAAAAGCAAGGGGAAATCATTCGACCAGAAGCACAAGCGTTGTCCGCTAATAAGCTATCTGAAAACCTCTTGACAACGAATAGTACCCCAGATAAACTTTAAATACTCCTTACGATCCAAGTTCTTGCGCAAAGCTTCAGAAAATCTAGCTATTTCTAGTGAATGAGGGAAATGAAATGTTTGAGAAATTCACCGATCGAGGTCGAAAAATAATCATCTTGGCCCGTGAAGAAGCGGAACGCCACCAGAACGATTATCTTGGAACTGAGCATATTGTCTTGGCAATTTTGAGGGAACGGGATGGGATTGCCATTGCCGTGGTTAAGAAAATGGGATTGTCCGTGGAACAGATTCGCCTTGAAATTGAGCGAAATCTCCCGAGTGGAAGCAACACAATGACTTTTGGGGAAATTCCATTTACGCCCAGAGTTAAAAAAGTCATCGAATACGCCGTCGAAGAAGCAAAACTCCTCGGCCACAATTACATCGGAAGTGAACATCTTCTACTGGGCGTATTAAGGGAAGAAGAGGGTATCGGAGGAAAAATCGTTCGTAGCTTGGGGGGAAATCTCCTGACAGCCAGACAGTTAACGATCAATCTACTCAGAAAGACTGTTCCTCGGGAAAGGGATCGGAAAAGCAGTACGCCTGCATTGGATGAATTTGGTCGTGATTTAACAAAAATGGCAAGTGAAGGTTCTCTTGACCCAGTGATCGGTCGTCAGGACGAAATAGACCGCCTCCTCCAAATCTTAAGTCGCCGGACTAAAAACAATCCAGTCTTGATCGGTGAATCCGGTGTTGGGAAAACAGCCATCGTAGAAGGCTTAGCAAGAAAAATTGTTTCTATGGATGTTCCAGAAAACCTTTTCAACCGGCGGGTGATCTCACTCGATCTTGGTTCACTGGTCGCCGGAACAAAATACAGAGGACAGTTTGAAGAGCGGCTCAAAGTGGTTATGAAAGAGATCGCTGCTTCCGGTAATATTATCATCTTCATTGATGAACTGCACACCCTCGTGGGTGCGGGTGCAGCGGAGGGCAGTATCGATGCTTCTAACATGCTCAAACCAGCTCTTTCAAGAGGAGAGATGCAGTGTATTGGCGCAACGACGCTCGACGAATACCGAAAACACATTGAAAAGGACGCAGCGTTAAAACGCCGATTCCAGGCCATTCTTGTTCAACCTCCTTCTCTTACCCAAACGATTGAAATTATTAAAGGTTTGAAAGATCGCTACGAATCGCATCACCGCGTCAAGATTACAGATGACGCTGTCGCAGAAGCCGTTCGGCTTTCCGAGCGATATATTTCTGATCGCTTCCTTCCGGACAAGGCGATTGACGTTATCGACGAGGCTGGTTCCAGAGCAAAATTAATGGCGTATTCACGACCGAAGGAACTGAGAGGCCTGGAGCAGGAACTCAAAAAAATTGTCCGTGAGAAAGAATTGGCCATTCGATTACAAAATTTTGAAGATGCCGTCCGTTTTCGAGAAGAAGAAGAACGGCTTCGAAAACTGCTTGAAGAAACAACGCAAGAATGGAAAAAGAATCAGGATGAAAATCGTCCATGTATCAACGAAGAAGAAATTGCCCATGTTGTCTCAAAAATGACGGGAATTCCCCTGTACAGACTGGAAGAAGAAGAAACAAAAAAACTGCTCCATATGGAGGATGAACTTCATAGAAGAATCATCGGTCAGGAAGAGGCGATCGTTGCTGTTTCACATGCAATTAGACGATCTCGTGCCGGTCTGAGGGGAGATCGCAGGCCGATCGGTTCCTTTATTTTTCTGGGTCCAACAGGTGTCGGGAAAACAGAGTTGGCACGTTCGCTGGCTGAGTTTCTCTTTGACTCCGATGAATCCTTGATCCGGGTCGATATGTCCGAGTATATGGAAAAATTTTCCAGTTCTAGATTGGTCGGTGCCCCTCCAGGATACGTTGGATATGAAGAAGGAGGCCAGCTTACGGAAAAGGTCAGACGCCGTCCATATTCTGTCGTCTTATTCGACGAAATCGAAAAAGCACATCCGGATATGTTTAATCTCCTTCTGCAGGTTTTGGACGATGGTTACCTCACCGATGGTTTCGGAAGACGGGTTGACTTCAGAAACACAGTCCTGATCATGACATCTAATCTGGGAACAAGACTGATTGGCAAGTCGGGTTCTCTTGGATTTCAGACCACATCCGACTACAGTCTACTCGATAGAATGAAGGGTGAGGTTCAAAGTGAGCTGAAAAAAGCATTTAACCCGGAATTTCTTAACCGAATTGATGATATCGTCGTGTTTCATCCACTTGAAAAAGAACATATTGAAAAAATCATTCTAATTCTTCTCAAAGAATTAAATATCAGATTGGCGGAAAAAGGATTCAGCCTGGAAGTAGGCAGTGAACTTATCAAGTGGCTTCTCCAGGAAGGATTTAACCCGACCTACGGGGCTCGACCAATGCGGCGGTGCGTACAGAAAAACATTGAAGACCCTCTCTCAGAGGAAGTATTAAAAGGTCGTTTCAAAAATTGTGAAAAAGTCCACGCGATATTAAAGGATGGTGCTGTCGCATTTGTCGAGGAAGAGGCCTTGGCAGAAGTTTGACACAATATTTTTGATGTTTGTTTTGAACCCCCCGCATGTTTTTATACGGGGGGTTTTTTTATTTAATTCACAAAACAAAATATAAATGCATAGACTGACACGTCTCTCTCCAAAACAAATCTTATTATCGGGAACTTCACAGCTAGGTCTTAACCTGTCCTCCATACAAATAGAACAGGTCATCCAATACCTTTCTGAGCTAATCCGGTGGAATCAAAAGATCAACCTGTCCGGATTGCGTGAGGCGGGTGATATTATGATTCGACATATCCTGGATTCTTTAACCCCACTTACCCTGCTTAAACCGGAAAAAGATTCAAACTGGATTGATATTGGAACGGGCGCGGGACTCCCGGGATTGATTCTTATAATTGCATCTCCGGAAATAAAAATGACACTGGTTGAACCCAATAAGAAGAAAGCCGCCTTTCTCCACCATGTGATTGGTTTGATCGGCCTAGGTCATGTGACAGTGATTAACGACCGAATTGAATATCTTTCAGAGAAATGTGACGGTCGCTATGATCTTCTCCTTACGAGAGCCCTTTCTCCTTCAGTGATACTGGAAAAAGGAGTCTCACTTGTCAAAAAGAAAGGAAAGATACTCTTTTTTCAGGGACACCCGGAAAAAGAAACATGGGAAAAACGAATAGAAAAGAGTCCTCAGCTTCATTTGGAGACAATCCGACCTATCACACTTCCTTTTTGTTCCGCTCCCCGGACACTTGTTCTTCTCAAGGTCTGCTCTTAACCCTGCCATTGGCCAAAAAATAAGCCTTATCGGTATATAAAAGCAACGGTTCGACCTGCTTGACTCCTATTTCATCGAGAACTATACTTCACTTTCTTAAATCGATTTAAAGCATTTATCATGCGTAATGTATTGTTTTTTAAAGCAACACTACTCTTCTATTTTTTGGGGACAGCCCTTTTTTTGTTCACCCTATGGGAACAGGGAGGGACTCAATACAAAGGCAATAAGGTTTCCTGGTCACAAAAACTTGCTGTTTTTGTGACCGGTGTCGGCTTCCTCTGCCATACAGTGGCCTTAGTGATTCGTCTGAAGGAAGCGGGCTTCATCCCCTTGACGAACCCGCAGGAGGCGATCTCATTTTTTGCCTGGGCAAATGTCCTTGCTTTCTTCTGGGTTGAATTCAAATACAACCTCCATATTCTTGGATCGTTCATTCTCCCTCTCGCCTTTTTGTCCCTTATTTCTGCAGCGGCGCTTTCAGGTGAAATCCCGACCCTCAATCCCACACTTAGCAACACCTGGCTAGGCATTCACACGCTCCTTTCTATCCTGGGAATCGTTGCATTTACCATCGCCTTTATTGCCGGCATTGTCTATCTTCTTCAGGACCGATTTTTAAAATCAAAGCAATTGAACACCCTTTACTCACGCCTTCCCTCGCTTGATATGCTCGACCAATGGAACAAGAAGGCGATTCTTCTTGGTTTTCCATTGCTCACGCTCGGCATTATTTCAGGTGCGCTTTGGTCCCATTTTACGCTTGGCACGCTTTGGGGGGCTAATAATTCCAAGCAGGCACTTTCTCTGGGGGTATGGTTTTTTTATCTTTTGGTCCTTCATGGTCGGATTACAATCGGATGGCGGGCAAAAAAAGCCGCTCGACTGGCAATCATCGGATTTGTGGGCGTGATCTTCATTTTTGTCACGCTGGCTTAGAATAAACAGTGAACTTTCCTGGTGTAAAAAATTGAATATTGTCATTGTCGGACTTAATCACCAAACAGCTCCAGTCGATATTCGGGAGCGTCTTTCATTTAAAGAATCCGAAATTGGAGAATCCCTCTATCAACTGACTTCCGACCCCCTCATTGAGGAAGGGTTGATTTTGTCCACCTGCAACCGTGTCGAAGTCTGTGCCGTTGTGAAAGACACACACGCCGGTTTGGACGCCGTGAAGCGGTTTCTCGTTCGATCCCATCCCGGGCTCACGGAAGAAATCCTGTCTCCCTATTTATACCTCTATGCTTCTATCCAGGCCGTCCGACATCTTTTCCGGGTTGCCGCAAGCCTGGATTCAATGATTGTCGGAGAGCCGCAAATTCTGGGTCAAATCAAGGATTCCTTTGATCATGCGATCCTCCACAAAACAACCAGCGTGATTCTCAACAAAGCGTTCAAAAAGGCCATTTCCGTCGCTAAACGGGTTCGCACAGAAACCAAAATTTCCGAAAGCGCGGTCTCGATCAGCTACGCCGCCGTCGAGCTTGCGAAAAAGATTTTCGGTCAGTTGGCACACAAAAAAGTCTTGCTGATCGGCGCAGGAGAAATGGCCGAACTTGCAGCCCGTCACTTTATACGAAACGGCGTTCAATCTGTCGCCATTGCCAATCGCAGTTATGATCGTGCCGTTGAGCTTGCAAAGACCTTTAACGGAATCCCCATCAAGTTTTCCGAATATACCTCAGAGATGGTCAAGTCTGATATCGTCCTCTGTTCCGCCGGTGCACCCCGTTATTTGATTACCCGGAAAGACGTTGCCAAGGTGATTGACATCCGGCAAAATCGCCCGATTTTTTTTATTGATATCTCTGTTCCCAGAAATATAGACCCTGCAATCAACAACCTTGACAATGTATTTCTCTATGACATAGATGATCTTAAAGTGACCGTGGAGACAAATCTGGAATCCCGGAAGCGGGAGGCGCTCAAGGCGGAAGACATTATCTCAGAAGAAATTGAACAGTTTGCCCGTTGGTTTAAAGCCTTGGACGCCGTTCCCATGATCGTTGCTTTAAAGGATCGTGCAGAAGCCATCCGGCAAACCGAAATTACAAAAATATCGGGAAAACTCGGAGAACTGACCACTGAGCAACAGAAAGCATTAGAGGGACTCACCCTCTCCATTATTAACAAACTCCTGCACGGTCCGCTAACCGCCCTGAAAAAAGAAGTCCATTCAACCAATGGCAACATGATTCTGGAAACGACCCGAAAATTATTCAACCTTGAAACTGCAACGTCTGCCCATCCATCAAGCGATCAACAAACGGCCAGGGAGCCGGAACATTGAGGTCTACCTATGTTCTTTTTCTTACCGTCCTGTCTTTATCTTTTTTCCTGGGATGCAAATCTGATTCAGTCACCCGCAATGCTTCTTCTGGTTTCCAGAACACCCCTTCTCCTGCACCGTTCGGCGATCTTCCTTCCCATTCCCAGGATTTAGACAAAGGTGAGGCCGCCAATTATATTTTGGTAGGAAGTTTTGGCACCGGAGAGACAAGCTATGTCCGCTCTCTGTTTGCGGATGACAATGCTGTCTTGGTTGGCACAACAGAAGGTGTTCTGAAAATCTCAACACAAACCGGGGAAGCCGTTCAGACCGTCACCCTGCGAGACGGTCTTCTCAGCCCCTACATCTTTGCCATCAATAAAGATTCCAATAACGTCTACTGGTTTGGAACCAATAACGGCGGACTCAGCCGCTACGATGGAAGCGCCTTGAAAAACTATCTCCCTGCAGACGGACTGGCTGATTTCTGGGTTTATGGAACCGACTTCGCCAAAGACGGAACGCTCTGGATTGCGACATGGAATGGTGTCAGTCATTTTGACGGGAAAGTATTTAAAAATTACAACACCGCCGATGGGCTCGCCGACCGTTGGGTCTATGCCCTCTCCGTGGATTTCGACGAGGCCGTCTGGTTTGGAACAGAAGGCGGCGTCAGCCGTCTCAGCCCGAATGGCCGATGGAAAACATGGACTCACCGGGATGGACTTGGCGCGCCCAACAAGCACGCACTCCCAAAAAGCGAAAATACCGGATTTGGAACGCTTTCAAAGTCAGAAGCAGAAGACTACAAGCACAACCATAATCTTTCGGTATTGGGACCGAACGGGAAAGAAACCTATAACGAAAACTACGTATTTTCGATGGCCATCGACACAAAAGGAATGAAGTGGTTTGGCACATGGGGAGGCGGTGTCAGTCGCTTTGACGGCACCACATGGAAAAACTTCACAACCGATGACGGACTGGCAGGAAATATCGTCTACGATGTGACCATTGATCCCCATGACGGCGCCATCTGGTTTGGTACGAATCACGGCGTCTCCAGGTATGACGGCCAAAACTGGACCAATTTGACACGTCAAAACGGGCTCACGGATGAAAATGTCTATGCCATCGCCATCGACCAGAAACAGCGGGTCTGGCTGGGGGAAAAAGGAGGCGTGGATGTCTTTACGACCCTTGCCAGCCTGGACCGACAAAAACGACAGAATCTCCGCCACGGCACAGGCCGTCTAAAGTAAGACAGAACATTTGAACGAGAACTTACATTCATAGAGGTCAATGACAGTGTCAAAAAAGAGGATAAAAATTGGAAGCCGGAGCAGCCGTCTTGCGCTCTGGCAGGCGGATTGGGTTCAAGCACAACTTCAGTCAAAAGGAATTTCGGTCGAAATTATAAAAATTAAAACCACTGGCGATAAGATTCTGGATGTTCCCCTGTCTAAAGTCGGCGGAAAAGGCCTTTTCGTAAAGGAAATAGAAGAGGCCTTGCTTCGGCATGAAATCGATATCGCCGTCCACAGCATGAAAGATGTACCGGGAAAACTGCCCGACAACCTACACATTGCCGCCATCCCAAAAAGAGAAGATCCGCGAGATGCCATCATCAGTTTCAATAGCATATCACTCACAGAGCTGCAGAAGGGGGCCACCGTCGGAACCAGCTCATTGCGCCGAATGTCTCAACTTTTGGCCATCCGTCCGGACATCCAGATCGTCTCCCTCCGGGGGAACCTGGATACCCGCCTCCGGAAACTGGATGAAGGTCAGTTTTCAGCCATCCTTCTCGCCGCGGCCGGCCTCCACCGGATGGGCTGGGGCGAACGAATTACAGAATATCTTGCGCCCGATCATTTTCTTCCGGCCATCGGACAGGGCGCCCTTGGCATAGAATGCCGGGAAGAAGACCCTGAAACGAATGAATTGATTGCCTTTCTCAATCACCCCGAAACCGCCACAGCTGTGACTGCAGAACGGGCCATGCTGGCCCGTCTTGAAGGAGGCTGTCAGGTGCCGATTGGCGGTTACGCCACGATGACAGGAGATCAAGTCACATTGGAAGGACTGGTGGCCTCGCTCGACGGAAAGGAGATCATTAAAACGTCTCAAACAGAATCAGTATCAAAGGCCGAAGCACTCGGGGTCTCTGTTGCAGAATCCCTTCTGAATGCAGGCGCTGCACAAATTCTCAGTGCAGTTTATTCTGGTGGCAGAGAATCATGAGAATCAGGAA
>JBHHWW010000038.1:0-13718 GCA_046756725.1 Nitrospiria bacterium
AGACTGCGTTATCGGCCAAAGGTCTCCTCACCGTACAGGTGAGTACGCCTCCGTCACCCTTATGGCCTCTGGCCTTGTCTTTTAGTCAACTTATGCGCTTTACCCCAAGATCAATCGCTGATCTCGGGCAATACGGCTATTGCCGCCACCCGATGTACCTTTTCATTGATTTAGCGGAGCTTTCAATGCCGGTCGTGTTTTACGGAGATTTTGAGTTTCAGATTATCGCTCCATCCATTTTGCTATTGCAATCCCTTGATCAGTATATTTCAATCATAAATATAAGATATAGATATTGATATTGATAAGTGGGGTTATCTGGTTTTCTGAATACCCTTACCAATCGAATGACATTATGTTAGAAGGAGACAATAACCATGACGAAATTCCTCTATGATTATTGAAAGTTCGGGATTATCCAGAAACCATTCAATAATTTTTATGTCACCCGATAGGAAACGGATGGAAAGCGCATGGACCTAAAAATAATATCAACGGTATTTACGGCAGTCTTTATCGCTGAACTTGGTGATAAGACACAGCTGGCGACAATGTTATTCGCCTCCGACAAACAGGTGAGCAAGGCAGCGGTCTTTGTCGGTGCATCATTAGCCCTTGTGGCCGCTTCGGCAATAGGTGTCTTGGCTGGCAGCGTGATTTCGCACTATGTGAGCCAAAAAAACCTGCATTATATTGCTGGGGTCGGGTTCATCGGAATCGGCGCCTGGACACTTCTGACGGCCTAGCGAAAAACAACCCTCAAAGAATGAAGAACCCTTCATAAAACGGCCAGGGCTACGGGTAAAGTTCTCCGAGAAATAACACTTCCTGCGAAAAGAGATCAATTCAACAAAAATAGACAAAAAGGTTTATCATTTCTCAACTGAGTGCTCAATTTCCTTATGATCATGAACTGCAGGTTTATTTCCGTGTGACCACGTGTGCTGATATGCAATTACTTTCCAAATTTCTTCCTCAGAGAGCTTATCCTTAAAAGGAGGCATGCGTGTCTTCGCAACCCCTTCTGAAATCCTCCAAAACCAATAACTGTCTGAGAAACGGTTTACCCTCTCACTAATTCGGAAATCAGGTGAGCCCCGTTTCTTAGTGCGATCTTTTTGAGGATCAATGCCGTGACAGGTTGCACAGCCTTCCTTTGCCGTCCTCGTCTTTCGCTTAAACCTATACTCAAGAACGGTCGTATAAAAGATTTTTTCCCCTTCTTCAATAATCTTCGGATTCGTCCACCAACCCTTGGGCATGTGCTTATTCGCGTAGGTCTTAGGAACTGGCTTTAAAGGCTTGACCTTATTATCAGCAGCAACGGTCCATCCATGACTTAATATGAGCGTCGCAGCAGTCATGCTCAGTATGAGGATAATATTTTTCCCGGACATTATTTCCTCTTAGACGGCTATGATGACAAGGTCCGTCATATGTTCCATGCCGTCACATTCGACAATAACACAAAATACGTCGTAGATTTCGCCTGCTTTTCCCGTATTAAATTTTATGTGAGTCGTCCTATTTATATCGGAAATCGTTCCGCTTTCAATTTCTTCATCAGAATCAAACAGCAGAACAAATGCATGTTTTTCTCCCGGCTTTCCAACATGTTCGAATATAAGCTTTATCGTTCGTTCCTGAGGAACCTCAACGCGGTTATTGAAGGACTTACCACTTGCATCATAGAAGCCTTCTTCGTTTACTTTTATGATGACTTTAACCTCCGAAGGGGCCGCTATGGCCTTAAAAGAGAATAAGGTGATGGCAAAAAATGAAGTTAACACCGCCAACAAAATAACCAAGGCATGCCTATTTTTCATTTTATCCCCCCTGTGTTATTTCCGGTTATTTCAGCTTCTGTCTTGATCAAATCAGCCTATTCCCTTTCAGGTTTTCATTTGAAAAACCTTCCCATCTATTTACTATATATATCTTTTTTCCAAAATAACAATCTCCACAATTGCCCCGGAAACCGATGCGCATAAAGTGTCTGAGTAGGAGAAAACACCTCTTTCGTCATTATACATGGAAGGAACCCCGTGATTCGACTGAGAAACGGTTCGTCGCTCAAAAGCGTATCTGAATGGAAGAGAACGCCTAAAAGACCTCTAGACTTGCTTCTCTACTTGAATCAATATTTTTCACTCCCATCCTTTTGTGGAAGGGAGGGGGTCTTTAAAAAACATAACGTTTTGCCTTCCCCTCATAAAGTGATTTCAGCATGTCCCGATCCCCACGTTTGAGGGCATTGATTTCTGAGTGTCCCGTGCTATACTTTCCTTAAGAAGCGTGAAAATTGAGTAAGACTGAGACCGAAGAAAAGGGCAAAACCACCGTAAGGTGGTGACGCAAAGCTAACGGTCCTGAAGGGAAAAATACACAGCCCTTGGGACGGCAGAGCTGCCGTTTGGTTTACTGTTGCCCATCTTCTTTTATCTCGGGGAGGTGGGTTTTTTGTTAAGTGGAAACATTTTCATCCTCCCCTGAAAAAGAAGGAAGAAACAAAGAGGAGAATAAAGATGATTTCCGCAATCAACAGTTCTCTATCTGGAATTGATGCAAGTCTAAAGAGGTTTGATACCTCGGCCCATAATACAGCAAACCTCAGCACCAGCGGCTTTAAGAAAGATACCATTCTTCAAAGCGAAAACGGGACAGCCGCAGTTGTTGTTCACATCGAGAAAAGCCTGACACCCGGCCTGCAACTTCCTTCTCCGGATGGCTCAATAATAGAGGGTTCCAACGTTGATCTTGCCGAAGAGGCAAGCCATCAGATTATCGCCAGGGCCGCTCTAGGTGCAAATCTGGCTGCACTAAAAAGTACTCTAGAGGCGGAAAAAAGCATCATAGATATTATCGTGTAATTCCCCGAGTTGACGCTGTCCTGCGGGGTATGGATCTTCCAAATAGCGGCTTACTCTCTGCAATTTCTTTGAATCGAACCATAAATTTCTCTGAAAAGTCATCCCGGATCTCACCAAAATTTCCTTAATAATATAAGGCAAGCCATATTGTTTCAGTTTTGGGATTTGTCCAACGGACTTTGTGTTTTTTGTGCGCCCTAATATTAAGATAACTGCCGACGTTCAAATTTACTTCTTTTCCATCTTCAAAGGAAATAACGGCCTCTCCCTTAAGCACTATTACCCATTCATTTCTTTCCTGATCGTACCAACCTGATTCCGGAGATTGATGCCCTTTAGAGATTATCCGCTCTATCTTCACATGATCACTCTGGATGATAACTTCACAGATTTCCTCATCGAGATGCTCTGGTATGGAGTCAAAAATATTATTTATGTCCATGAATCGATCTCTGATAATATAAAACCAAAACCCTGCTGATATTACACGTAACCTTATATCTTTTCATCTCATTCTAATTGAAAATATTCCTTGTCTGGATTTGCACGCGGGAACCCTATGGGCTGGAAGAATCTTCTCCGTTGTGAGATAACATAAACATAACGATTCAACACGCCCATACACAACAGAGTCGACTCGCGCGTGGTTTCGCCAATGCGCCTTAACGAAGAAAATCAATTCCTCCAGGCAAAATATAATATCACCGCCTGGTTCTATGATCTTTTGGATTTTCCATGGGAACGGCAGTATCGCCAGTGGCGGCCCGGGCTGCTGAAAGACATCCGAGGCTCAGTGCTTGAAGCAGGGGTCGGGACAGGGCGGAACCTGGAATATTATCACCCGGATGTAAGGCTTACCGGAATTGAACTGAGTCCCGCAATGCTGGTGAGAGCAGAAAAGAGGGGGAGAGGCGTTCATTGTGCGTTTACCTTAAAGCATGAGGATGCCACGGTCATGTCTTCTATCTCCTCTGAATCTTTCGACTGGGTGTATTCGACTTTTATGTGCTGCGTCATGCCCGATCACCTTCAGCCCTTGGCGATTGAACAGTTTGGCAGGGTTCTCAAACCTGGTGGACGTTTTCGCCTGCTTGAACTGATCTACTCAAAAGATTCCGCAGAGAGAAAGAAGCAGGATTTTTTTGCCCCTTTTGTTGAAAAAGTATTCGGAGCCCGATTTGACCGGAACACATTATCGCACCTGCAAAAATCATCCGCGCTTAAAGTTGAGAATACATATTTTCTGAAAAAGGATATTTACCTGGTAATTGAGGGAATATGTATGAAGTAGTATCGCAATTCGAGATTTATACCCCGACAACACAATTTCTTCCGTTGACTTTTGCTTCGTACAAGGCCTCATCGGCCCTTTTTATAAGAGAATCCGCATCATCACCCCCCCGGTATTGCGTAACACCCACACTCATCGACAAAGTCTTGATATCCTTAAACGGGTACTCCTGAATCATTTTTATGAGGTGTTCTGAAAAGGTCTGTGCACCCTCGATATTGGAATTGGTTAGGAGGATGGCAAACTCTTCTCCCCCCCAACGAGACAATACGTCCGTTTCCCTGACATGTTTCCCGATTACAAACGCAAAAGTCCTTAGAACCTGGTCTCCAACATAGTATCCATACCGATCATTAATATCTTCAAAATGATCAATGTCACAAACCACCAAAGATAAATTCCCAGGATTCCGTTTTATTCTTTTTAATTCCTGCTCAAAAATCTCATTAAATTTCCGCCTGTTGCAAACCGAGGTCAGAGGGTCAATGGTTGCAAGATCCTGTAGCTTTTCCTCTAATTTTTCCCTTTCGATTTTCTCATCCTCAAGCGCTTTGTTCTTCCTTTGAATCTCCCGGTTTCTGACTTCAATAAGGTTCTCCGCCTGCTCCTTATGGTCGCTCAATGCCGAGCTGATTTTCTCCTTCTCATCCAGAACGGTTTGAATGTAAAATCCAAACCCGGTAAAAAGAGAGATGAAAAGAAATCTCATCCATAATCCCACACTTCCCGGATAAAGAATGCTTTCTGTAAGGGAGTTAAATTTATTAAAAATAGAAAATTCTATCGCAGATTCGACCACCCAGAAGATAACGCCACTTCCGATTCCGCTTAATAATAATTTAGCCGATTTTAGATTGACGCATGACATAGAAGCACTTCCATGGTCCCGGGGAAAAATATCATTCCAATTAGGATATCAGAGAGTAAGGATTTGTAAAGGGGTCGGGGGACCCTTCCTGTATTGGAACAGTCTTTTTAAAATTGGCAGGCTTGTGGGGTTTCAAGAGAAACACAAACAATGAAAACGGAGACTGATGAGAAAGACTTTCTGGTGTCATCACCCATGATTGATTTTCTTCGACCTATCTTCCGGTATAAATTACTTTACAGAAAGATACTGGCCAATCCAGCTCCTATGCAGATAATAATCAAGGCTGTACCCACATTAACCCTCCTTTCAATCTTCAAAAGACTGATGAAGAATTCAAGCCCCGTTCAATCAACTCATAAATGGACCCAGCGCTCATTTTTCAGATTTCGGCGTCATCCAAAGTTTTCTTAGTGCAGGTCACGCTCCTTACCAGCAGGGTTCGTCTCACCGCCGATGCTGTTTGACAGAAAAATTCGCGGTGTTAATCACAATATAAGGATATCGCTTTCTGACCACACGTCAATCCCCTCAAAAGAGGGGGGCTTTACAGGAAGGATATCCGATCAATATTTCCCTTTCTCCACTGGCCAAAGAGGGCCGTCTCGAAGGAGATCCTTGAAAACCTTTTTTATCTTTTTGTAATGCGAGCCCTTCCAATAGATCTTTTGACAACCTTCGCAACGGAAAAATTGATCGTAATATAAAATAGTCTTCGGTTCCAAGTGATCGATAATCTCTCTTTTTTTAACTGCCCCGATTTTGCCATTGCAATCTGCACACCGATGAAACGAATTCACTTGCGCATAAAGATCAAAACGTTTGAACACCTCTTTGAGTTGTTGTTTCGGGTCTGTTGAACGGAGACAATATGCATGTGTGATCTCCTTTCGAAATAAAAGCCGTCTATCACGGGTTAGAAGGATACGGTTTTTATCAACGGAAACACGAACGATTTCCGGATCGCTATAATCGTTCCTGTATGCGACATCAAAACCCAGCAGGCGGAGTAATCTCGCCAGCCTGCCGAGATGCACGTCAAGTACAAAGGATGATTTTCGTAAAGCTTGGTCTCGAAGTTTTATAACAAGTGAGATTTCCTGTCTCTTAGAAAGAGGATAGACCGATACCCGGTCACCATGCCGTAAATAATAGTCGAAGCCAACCGAATCTCCGTTGACAAGGATCAGATCGACTTCTGTATGGGGGATACCGATCGCTTCAATCGGATCTTTGATTGCCGGTTTTTCATGGAAGCAGTAGGGGAACGCTTTTTCCCTTTTTTCAGGAGGGAGGAAATCGTTTAGTTCTTCGTAAAACCTAAATATCGCTTCCTGTTCGTCCATGCCTTATTCTTTGTTGATGAATGACTTCCCGCTTTTCTCACCGTTCTGTTATACCATTTTTGAGGCCTACCTCAGGCTAAAAATCTCCTGGTCTGGAAGGCAGAGCTTTGCGCGGTCAATATCCGCCTTGTCCATAGGATTATATCATGCTACCTTGACAGGGTTTCCCTCATCTCTGCCCCTTTTGGAAAAGATCACCTATGCCGGGATATGATGATATTTACGATGCGATTATTGTCGGCGCAGGTCCGGCTGGGGGTGCCTGCGCGCGTGAACTCTCCTCGGCGGGACGAAAAGTCCTTCTGGTTGAAAAAGCAAAAGACTTTCTAGCCAACGATTTCTCGACAGGTGGTTCGACGCCGGAGACTTTAAAAACCTTTCGCCTTCCGAAAACGGTCGTCGGTGCATTTTGCAGAAAAGTCAAAATCACCGCTTCAGATGAATCCCATCTCTGGCAGTCAGATTCCTCGATCGCTATAGTCTTCGATTTCCGTAAACTCCGGTCCTTTTTAGCAAACGAAACCCATAAAAAGGGGAGCGACCTTCTGTTTTCAAGGTCTTATAAGAGCCACGAACACAAGGGAAACATGCTTCTTGTTTCTTTTAAAAAAGCCGGCACAAAAAATATTGAATATTTTCAGACAAAAGTCCTGGTCGACGCAACCGGTTCGGAGCGGAGGGTTCTGTCGGGCGGCGCACCGCGGCATCTAAATGCAATTGTCGGTACAGGCATCGAATTTCTTGTCGAAGTGCCGGAAGATATTTACCGGCATCATGCAGACTGTCTTTCTTTTTTTATCGGTCGAAAATGGATGCCACAGGGCTACGCCTGGATTTTTCCGATGGAAGCGAATCGCCTTAAAGTCGGCGTCGGACGAAATTATCCAAATGAGCAGATCGTACCACACGAAAAATCATTTCGATTTTATCTCGATCATTTGATGTCGTCCTGCTTACAGACTCGGGACATCACCATTCTCGATCAACACGGGAAAACGCTCTCTTATACCTCTCGTCAGCGTGACCGCTATTTCGATAAAAATATTATTGCCATCGGGGATGCAGTTTCGACCGTCAACCCCCTGACCTTCGAGGGAATCCGCCACGCCATGATGAGTGGTCGAATCGCCGCCCGCCATGTAAATAACTTGCTTTCTCATAAGATCGACCATTTTAAACCTTACAAAACGGCAATGCGGCGCCTGAGCGGCTTCAAATGGGTCGTATCCGAACAGCTCACTGAAAAAATCTACAGAGAAGCAGATGATCAAAACGTAAGCCTTATGTTAGCGGCCCTGAAATACTTTTCGATGGAGGCCTTGCTTGATCTTGTTTTTTATTATCGCTTGAAAAGCGCTTTTAAATTTATTGCCGCCTATGCCGGACTCCGTCTTAAAGCTGTACTCAAGGGCCCCAGATGAAAAATACGCCTAAAAATAGTTTGCAGACGGCCTTAAGATCCACTACACTGTCGTCTGCAATCCAATACCAACAAGCGGCCTAAATTCCTTTCATGATACATATTGATCATCTTGTTAAAACGTTTGACTCCGGCATACGCGCGCTTGACGATATCTCACTCCACGTTGAGGCCGGTGAGGTCTTCGGTTTTCTTGGCCCTAATGGCGCCGGGAAAACAACTACCATCAAGATCTTAACCACCTTGATATGTCCCACATCCGGAACCGTCACGGTCTCGGGGCACAATGTTCAAGTAGACCCCCTCGCCGTGCGCATGTCCTTTGGGTATATCGGGCAGCAGATTGGCATTGATCCTGCCCTCACTGTTTCCGAAAGCATGCATCTGCAGGGACGCCTCTATCATCTTCCCAAAAAAATCATTGAAGACCGTGTAGAAGAACTCTTAGCTCTTTTTGATATGCAGGGTCAGGGAGGGCAGTGGGTCGGTGCGCTCTCCGGGGGATTGAAACGCCGCATCGACATCGCGACGGCCCTGATTCATCGACCTAAACTCCTTTTTCTTGATGAGCCGACCATCGGGCTCGATCCCAGGAGCCGAGCAGACTTGTGGGCCTATCTGAGACAGCTAAACAAAGAGGAGGGAATGACCCTCTTTTTAACCAGTCATTATCTTGATGAAGTTGATCAGCTCTCCACCCGGGTCGGCATCCTGGACAGCGGGCGGCTCCGGATTGTCGGGACGCCTGACGAGTTGAAAAACAGTCTGGGACAGGATGCCATTCACCTCACATTCAACCAAGCCCTTCAGCAGCAGACACTTTCCACAGTCCGGGAAAAAGAATGGTTTAAAGAGGTGATTCACCTGGGAGAAGAACTCCGTCTTTATCTGGAGAACGGACAGACGCTTCTACCAAAAGTGCTTCAATGGTTTGACTCTTTGGGCCTTTCAGTAAAATCAGTCCGGCTTGCCCGTCCGACCTTTGATGATGTCTATCTAAAATATACGGGTAAAAACTGGTCGATTGCCGAGTCACCGGCCCAGGAGGCGTGGGGCAAATGGGGCGGCGGAAAAAATAACAAGTGGGCGGAAAAATGGCAGAAGAAGGCACTGGAATCACCCACAGGCAGTGAAAAAAATTCGGAAAAGGGCGGTGATGGCGACTGGCTTAAGTGGGGAGGACAGGCTGAATCAGGCTGGGGCGAAGCACAAGGTAAACCATCCAATCGAGAATGGCCCGGACAAGGGAATCAAGCGAAATCCCAGTGGCCGAGCGATCATCAATCAGATGCGGATAAACACAGATGAAACGAGATAGGCCTTACCTTATTTCGGACACACGCACCCTTTTTATGAAGTACCTGAAGCTGACCTGGCGAATGCCCATGTGGACACTTTTCGGTTTGGTCCAACCCCTTCTCTGGCTTTTGATTTTTGGACAACTTTTTAAGGGCCTCTCGAACCTTCCCAATTTCCCGGCAAAAAACTATGTTCAGTTTCTTACGCCGGGCGTGATTGTCATGACCGTATTGTTTGGCGCGTCCTGGTCGGGCGTCAGCCTGCTCCGGGACCTGAGAAACGGCGTGATGGAAAGACTCCTCGTCGCTCCGATCATCCGCTCCTCCATTGTTTTAAGCCGACTGCTTCATAATGGATTTACCGTTGTTATTCAAGTCAGCCTGCTTATTATCGTTGCCGCACTGATTGGGGTGGGCCTTCCAGATGCTCAGGGTCTTTTTCTTGTTTGGATGATTGTCCTTCTTTTGTCACTTGGTTTCTCGGCCATTTCAAATTCCCTGGCCATGCGCTTACAACAGGAGGAACCCCTGGTCGTGATGGGCAATTTGCTGACCCTGCCGCTGCTCTTTTTTTCTTCCGCCCTGGTCCCGGTTGATTTTATGCCGCGCTGGATGCAGCTGGTCAGCCGGGTCAACCCGGTGAGCTACGGGGTCGAAGCGGTCCGCGCCTGCTATGACGCACAACTTGTACAGCCGTTCTGGATCAGCATCGGCTTCCTTGCTGTTTTTTCAGGGCTTTCAATAGCGGTTGCGGTGGCTGCTTTCCAGAAAGTGGAATAGAAGGCCGATTGGGCTGTTTAACACCCTTATTCAATCTGAGTCCTTTTTTATCTCCCGGATATCAATTTTCTTTTGAGGAATCAATCGGAAGCGGGAAGGATGGGATGACATGGAGGTCGCGCTGCGGGAAAGGAATCTCTATGTCATGTTCACGGAATTTTCGGACGATAGCACAATTAATATCAGAGCGCACCAGCCGGTTGCGTTTAGGGTCATTGATCCACACGCGGAGATTCATGTTCCAGGATGAATCAGCAAATTCCTCGAAAAGGACCTCGGGTGGCGGCTGACGCAACACCTCGGGGCAATCCTCAGCAACCTCCTTCAGAGACCGCAGCACCACATCCAGATCAGAATCATAAGAAACGCCGACCTTGATATCAATACGGACCTTTGGGTCACTATGCGTCCAGTTCACAACGGTACTTGAAATAAACTCCGAATTTGGAACAATAATCGATATATTTCTTAGGGATCGAATCGTTGTAGATCGAATATTAATCTCGGTGACATCTCCTTCCGTACCGCCCACCGTGACGCGATCTCCCACTTTGATATGGCGTTCGAACAACAAGATTAAACCTGAGATAAAGTTGGAGGTAATATTCTGGAGGCCAAAACCGATACCAACTGAGAGAAAACCAAAAATAACAAGCAGCCCGCTGAGGTCGATCCCAATAAATTGAAACGCAACGATCATCCCGATGAATAGAACAAAGTATTGCGCGATGCGGGAAAGCGAATACCGTGTACCGCTTTCAATCCGCAAGCGTGCAAAAATCTTAGTCATCAGCACATTTCGCAGTACTCTGGCGGAAAAAACAAACAGGGCGCTCACCATCCCAAAGGTAATCAGGGAGCGGATCGTGACATTTGTATCAGCCACCTTGAAGATCGTGAAATCCAAGACCCAGTTGAGAATCCCAATCACTTCCTGTAAGGGCATTTATTCTCCTTAAGCAGTCTGCCGAAGCGGAGATTTCTGTTTTCGTGTTACACACACTTGCCAAAGCAAAAGGCAAAACAGGAACGATTACAAGATACCGTGTATGCCGGATCAAACTCAGCATGACATAAGTCGTGTTTAAATCAGGACGACTTTAAGTTCTGAAAATCCGTACCTGTCGGATTTTGGAAGATCCTTAAATCAAATTCCGGAACCGCGGCCAGGATATGATCAAAGATGTCGGCCTGAATAGCTTCATAATTCGCCCAGACCTTGTCCTGACTAAAAACATAAATCTCAATTGGCAAGCCATGTTCTGTTGGGGCCAAATGCCTGACTAAAAATGTCATGTCCTTATGAATTTTAGGGTGGTGCCGTAAGTAATTTATTATGTAGGCACGCAGTGTACCGACATTGGTCAAACGTCGCCCGTTGATCAAAGCGCTGGCATCGATCTTTCTCTCATCGTTATAGCCTTCTATCTCCTCTTTTTTTTCTTTGAGATAGGTTTTTAAAAATTCAACATTTTCAAGTTTCTTTAAAAGTGCCTCATCAATAAATTTGATAGAATTCATATCAATACAAAGTGAACGCTTAATTCTCCGGCCTTCCGATTCCGACATACCCTTCCAGTTTTTAAAGGAATCGGAGATCAAAGCCTGCATGGGAATCGTCGTGATTGTTTTATCCCAATTTTGTACCATGACCGTTGTTAAGGTCATGTCGATGATGTCACCATCCGCACCATATTTGGGCATTTCAATCCAGTCGCCCCGCGCCACCATATCATTCGAGGTCAATTGAATTCCCGCAACCAGGCCTAAAATCATGTCCTTGAAAATCAACAAAATGACCGCAGTCAATCCGCCAAAAATACTTAAGAAACCCCATGGGGATTTATTCATCAAGGTGGAAATAATAAATAGAGCCGTTAAAAAATAGACTCCGGTTTTGACGGCCTGAAGGTAGCCCTTGATCGGTTTTTTACGTGAGATGTCGTAGCGTTGGTAAATTGTTAGTACCGCATTTAAAACCGCGTTGATGACCCAGCATCCGACGAGAACCATGTAGGCATTTGCCACCCTTTTAATGATATCAATCAAGGCCTCAGAGGCTTCAAACCAGATGGGGGCTAGAAAATAAATCAAAAACGCGGGTGCGAATTGTGATACATTTTTGAAGACTTTCTGATCAAGAAAAACATCATCCCAGTCATTTTTTGTTTTTCGTGTAATGGTTTTTACCAACCGTGTTACAAAATTCTTTGCCGCGGAATTCACCACCCAACACAAAACCAATAATGCGATAATCTTAATGACGATGACGCTCGTTCCGATATATTCTTCCGGGATGCCTCCCTGGCTCAGCCAAGCTTGTAACATATCAACTCCCTTTTAAGTTTCCCTTAATTTCTGATCTTAGGACATTGGATCAAATCTCTTGGTAACTGTTCAGCATGCCCAAAATTTCCTTCAGGGCAAGACGCGAGGCGCGCAGAACCCGGAGCGTATGTTTTATACGTGAGGATACGAGCACCACAGCAACGTCGCCATGGAGGAAAAGAGGGGTGTGCTGAATAGTTACCTTGCTTCATACATATAAACCCGCACAGTATCCCGAAGACCATGCCCATTGAAAATTGTACCCGCCAAGCCAACCGGTAACATCCAGCACCTCGCCGATAAAATAAAGGCCGGGAACCCTCGCTGCCTCAAAGCTTTTTGAAGATAGCTCATTTGTATTTATTCCGCCTGTGGTCACCTCCGCGGTGCGGTATCCTCCATCTCCGGAGGGAACAAGTGTCCACTGGTGGAAATGCCGGGCAATTGACAAGATCTCCTGTTGATTGTATTGATTAACGGCCTTATTGTCAGTAATAAAAGTGAGCCACCGTTGCGCCAGTCGTTTTGTGAGATGTCCTGCCAGGAGGGTTTTGAGCATCACCGCAGGATGCCGCTTTTGCCAGGCGACTATTTTCTCTCCCAGCTTAAGTTGAGGCAGCAGGTTAATTATGATCTTATCTCCCGGATGCCAATAGTTAGAAATTTGCAAAATTGCGGGACCGCTCAGGCCCTTATGGGTAATCAACATCGCATCGTCAAAGGTCTTCCCTTTACAAGACACGGAAACCTCTGCGGAAATTCCAGAAAGCCCTGTAAGTTTTTTTAGGTCCTTCCGACCCAGTGTGAGAGACACAAGGGCGGGTCGGCAAGGCAAAACATCCAGGCCAAACTGTAAGGCACGCTTGTAGCCAAAATCACTCGCTCCGATTTTAGCATAGGACAAGCCTCCACTCGCAATCACCAGGGACGCGCAGCGAAGATCACCCATGGAGGTCTTGAGTTTGAAGCCGCCCTCTTTTTTAATTTCACCAACCCGACAATTTGCTTTGATTTGGACCCGACCAACCCGACATTCTTCCAACAACATATTTAGTATTTCTCTGGATCGGCTGGTACAGAACAGTTGTCCTCGTGTTTTTTCACGATAAGGGATTTTGTGCCGATCAATCAGGGCGATAAAATCTTCCGGTCCGAAACGGCTAAGTGCGGACTTGCAAAAATGAGGGTTTTGCGAAATAAAGTTGTCCGCTTTGACACTCCGGTTTGTAAAGTTGCAGCGTCCCCCGCCGGAGATAAGAATTTTTTTTCCAACCGAAGAAGTATGATCTAATAGCAGGACGGATCTTCCGCGTTGTCCCGCGGTCAGCGCGCACATCAACCCTGCCGCGCCCGCGCCAATGATGATGACATCTTGTTGGTTTGTAAGAGACATTCAGGCAAAGTATAATGCGGTGACCACAATTCTGCAATCCCAAGGCTGCAAAGCCTTTGTAATAGCCCAAGATCAGCGATTGATCTTGGGGTAAAGCGCATAAGTTGACTAAAAGACAAGGCCA
>JBHHWW010000039.1:0-13115 GCA_046756725.1 Nitrospiria bacterium
TTTCGCCCATTGCGCAATATTCCTCACTGCTGCCTCCCGTAGGAGTCTGGCCCGTGTTCCAGTGCCAGTGTGGCTGACCATCCTCTCAGACCAGCTACCCATCGTTGCCTTGGTAGGCCATTACCCTACCAACAAGCTAATGGGATATGAGCTCCTCAATATGCGATAGCTTATAACTAGAGGCCACCTTTAATCTTTCAGCTTTTGCTTCTTGATACCATGCGGTATTAGCTCCACTTTCGCGAAGTTATCCCCCTCACATTGGCAGATTACCCATATATTACTCACCCGTGCGCCACTTTACTACCTCTCCGAAGAGAGGATTCTCGTTCGACTTGCATGTGTTAAGCGCGCCGCCAGCGTTCGTTCTGAGCCAGGATCAAACTCTCCAAATAAAGCTTCGAACCCTTTTACTTACTCAACTTTAAACCGCGATATACCAATACAACCTATTTAGTTTTGAAAGATCTGCTTAAAAAAATTAACTTGTCAGCAACTCCTGAAGCATTTTCAAAAAAATATTTGTGTCGCTGGCAACCCCTCCTTATAACATCGCCATAATATTTAAGTCAACCCTTTTAAATTAAATCGAACTTGATCTTTTTCCCTATCTTAAGGTTGTGGCGTTTTCCTTTTTCAATAGTAATTTCAAAAGCCGGGTCCAAGATCTTTTTCCCATTCAGCTCGACCGCACCCTGCCGAATGAGTCTCCTGGCATTCCCCTTACTTGTTGCCCAATTCTGTTCAACCATCAAATCTAGCAACCTTATTGCCTTTGAATTTAGTCGTAACTCAAAAGGAACATCTGTTGTGGTCTTCCTCCCAACAGTCACATCAAACTGATCACGTGCGACAAAAGCAGATTTTTGGTCATAAAATCGCTCTACTAGAAAAAAAGCCAAATCCATCTTGGCTTCCATTGGATGTCGTTTCTTAATTTCAGGGAGGGAGTGATCGGTCAGGAGTTCATAGTATCGATACATTAGGTCATCATAAATAGACATAATTTTTCCATACATACTGAATGGAGTCTCTTTTAGGGCGATATGATTCCCAAAGCTCTTGCTCATCTTTCGTTGACCATCTGTTCCTTCTAGTAGAGGCATCGTTAGAACAACTTGTGGCATTTGACCATAGATTTTTTGCAAAACCCTCCCGACAAGCAGATTAAACGTCTGATCTGTCCCACCAAATTCTAGATCAGCGTTTAACGCGACAGAATCATAACCCTGAATCAAGGGATAAATGAACTCATGCACACCAATTGGCATCGATGCATGATACCTTTTTTGAAAGTCATCTCGTTCAAGAATTCTGGCAACCGTATAGTGTGAAGCCAACTGAATCAGTTCTTCGGATGTCATCCGATCCATCCACTCACTGTTAAACCGAATTGTGGTTCGTTCAGGGGACAAGATCTTAAAAGCCTGTTCTTTATACGTTTCGGCATTTTTTTTCACTGCTTCCCGAGTCAATGGTTTTCGGATTTCCGATCGACCGCTCGGATCACCAATCATGGCGGTAAAATCTCCGATAAGAAAAATGACTTGATGTCCAAGGTCCTGAAACTGCCTCATTTTCTGAAAAAGAACAACATGCCCTAAATGGAGATCAGGGGATGTTGGGTCAATCCCGACTTTTATACTGAGCGGCCTTCCCTCCAGTTTGGATTTTATCAGTTTTCTAATTAATTCTTTCCGCTGAACAATATCTACTGACCCTCGCGCGATTATCTTGGTCGCACATTCTATTTCTTTCCTAAATTCGCCATCAATCTTCTCTTCATCGAAAACAGAAGCAACAACATCAAAATCCAATTCAAAATCGGATAACGATCCAGAAGAAATCATTTTGTTATTTATCCTGACTATTTTGAGGAAAAAAGAAGAAATGGGCGGAGGCGTTCTAATTTTTTAGTGCCAATGCCCTTCACTCTAAGTAGATCATCTGCCTGTTTGTATGAACCATTTTCCTCTCGATCCCTTATGATTCTTTCCGCTAACTTAGGACCAATGCCGGGCAAAGACATCAATTGCTCGGCTGTCGCCGTATTCACATCAATAGAACCCGGAAGCGGGACATTCTTTTCTCCGGCTAATACGGAGGATACAAAAGAAATTTGCGCCGTACCATTCAATCCAGGAAGCAACCACTCACCTCGGTTTGATTCGGCCCAAAACTGAAACAGAAAAACAAACACCAAAGATAGAACAACCACCAAAGACTTTTGCATTGTTCTTTTTCGAATGACTGCATGAATTGCGACAAATAGACCATTAATGTTTTTCATTTTCAAGAAACTCCTTATAAACATCGGGCAACATCAAACCTTCAAGATCTTTGGAAGCATTCATTTCAATAACAAGAATCCATCCTTCGCCATAAGGGTCATCATTAAGCCATTCTGGATGGTCCACCAACGATTGATTCACTGAAACGATTTTTCCACTGACAGGGGCATACAAAGGTGAAGTCGTCTTGGTCGATTCAATTTCCGTCACCTCTTCTCCACATTGAACTTCCATCCCAACTTCCGGAATCTCCAAGTAGACAATATCGCCAAGCGCTTCCTGTGCGAAATCAGAAATCCCAAGCGTGGCCTGCTTCCCTTCAACACGAACCCACTCATGCTCTTTGTGGTAATACAATTTTTCTGGAATCATCTAAAATATTTCCCTCTTTCAAGTAAAGTCGGTTGATATAATATGCGCAATAAGTCATTGTCAAGACCATAGTATAGACATTTGTTGCATCTCAGCCATTCTCAAGAAAGTAGTCTTCTACCTGCTCTACATCTTCAGCGCTACCGATAATCAACGGGACGCGCTGGTGAAGTTTTTCCGGGATAATATCCAGAACACGACCCTGGCCATTGCTGGCCTTTCCGGAGGCTTGTTCTACAATGAAGGAGAGTGGTGCAGCCTCATAAAGAAGTCTCAATTTTCCTTCTGGATGCTTTGCATCAGCCGGATAGAGAAAGACCCCGCCTTTTAAAAGATTTCGATGAAAATCAGCGACAAGGGAACCCACATAGCGCGCACTCTTTCTTTCCTTCTTTGCAAGGGCAATAAACCGCCTGACCGGCTTCGGCCAGCTCGGGGAATACGCTTCGTTAATGCTGTACATTGTTCCATTTGAAGGGATTTTGATGGCTTCATGAGAAAGCAGAAACTCTCCGATCCCCGGATCCAACGTAAACCCATGAACGCCATGTCCCGTCGTGTAAACCAACATCGTACTCGACCCATAGATCACGTAACCCGCGCCAATCTGGCTACGTCCCGGCTGTAGAAAATCACCCATTGTAGCGTGAGGCGTGTTGCTTTTTCTTCGAAAAATCGAAAAGATCGAACCGATGCTGATGTTTACATCGATATTAGACGAACCATCTAAGGGATCCATGAGGAACACATATTTCCCCTTTGGACAATCTTCCGGGATTTGATAGATACCTGCCATCTCTTCCGAAACGATGCCAATCAAGTGACCGGTGTGTCTCAAAGTGTTAATGAACACTTCATTGGCATAAAGATCCAGCTTTTGAACTTTCTCCCCTTGCACATTTTTACTGCCCTGGAATCCGAGAATATCAATCAGACCAGCCTTGTTGACCTCTCTGGAAACCACTTTGGCAACCGTGGCAATTTCAGAAAGAAGGCCGGTAAAATCACCGCTCGCCCCTGCATGCTTCCGCTGTTCTTCAATCAAAAATCGGGTCAGTGTCGTTCCCTGTTCCATCAGCACACCTCCTCATTTGATAGAGGGTTCAAATTATCATCTACACCCATCACACAATCCGCCGCACTCCTTCAAGATCCATCTGTGTCACACGGGTGTGTGATTTCACACTATGGGCATCAAAACCATCCGACATGGCTCGCGCAATTTCCTCTCCCCGAGACTCGTCATCAGTTATTGCAAAAACAGTCGATCCCGCCCCTGAGATAGAGCAGCCGAGCGCGCCCGAGGAAAGGGCCGCCTCTTTAACATCACAAAAGCCTTTGATCAAAGGCGCGCGTGCCGGTTCGGCAAACCGATCCTGAATGGATCGGCCAAACCGTTTCAAATCTTTCCGGGCGACCGCCCAGGAAATCATCGAAGCATAAGTCATATTGGAAACAAAATCCGACATGGGAACGACCGTTGGCAAAACATTTCTCCCTTCTTTCGTCAAGAGGGGAAAATCAGGCGTCACAATCACAATTACCGCCTCCTCAATTGCCCCAAGCGAGACGATTTCTTTTGTAAAGGCGTTATTCCAAGTAACCCCTCCCACCATCGAAGGCCCCACATTGTCCAGAAAAAGCGCCCCGCTGACTTTTGATTCTGCAACCGCCGCCATTGGAATCAATGCTTCTTTTGACAAGGTTTTTCCAAACAGAAGGTTGGCAGCATACGCCCCCGCCACAGCACTTGCAGCACTGCTTCCCAATCCCGTTCCGGGAATATCTTTATGAAGGCTCAAAGACACCCCCGCCTCCTCAAGGCCCAAATAATTCAGGACTTCCTGAACGGCAATCCCCGCCGTATTTTTAGAAGCCGCCCTTGGAAGACGTCCTTCATCACCGGTAATTTCAGAAATAAAAACCCCCGGCCCGGAACGCCGTTCAGCAATGATCGTATCGCCCATACCGGAAAGCGCCATGCCCAGAATATCAAATCCAGGACCGATGTTCCCCACCGAGGCAGGCGCAAAAACACGGACCGAATTCATTACGAGGCCTCTTTCTGAGTTTCCGGTACGTATCGATTGATTACATCGATGAGTTTCCGGAGTCGCCCGAAATGTCTACGATCAAAATGAAAGACAATACGGTGGAATGCGAGAGAATCCGGCTCATCTTCCTCTTCGAGAAACGGCCCAGACGTCACAATCCGGCCACTGGCAACAATATCAGAAAATTGATCATTGAGCTGATCAAGCATCTGCTTTTCAACCGGGTTTATTAAACGGATGACCATCCCCTTATTCAGGAAACGAATCGAATGGTAATTTCGATAAAATTGGGCAATCTCCTCAACGGCCTCATCTGTCTGATCAGTCACCTTAAAAAAGTGCATGTCATCCGGCGAGACCAGTTCACGCGCAACCAAAGCCTCTTTCACATAGGCCTGCCACCGCTTCCAATAATCCCCTCCGGGTTCGTCTATCATAACGACCGGCAAGGGATCACTTTTTCCCGTCTGAAGAAGCGTCAGGATCTCAAAGGCCTCATCGTGTGTCCCGAACCCTCCTGGAAAAAGTGCAATGGCATCCGCCTCCCGAATAAAGAAAAGCTTCCTAGTAAAAAAGTATTTAAAGGTCATCAGCTTCGGATCATTCTCAATAAATTCATTTGCCGACTGTTCGAAAGGCAGTTGAATGTTCACCCCGAAACTGTTGCCGGAACCGGCGCCTTCCTGAGCCGCACGCATAATACCCTCTCCCGCCCCGGTAATCGACATAAATCCTTTTTCACTCATCTTTCTTGAAAAAATAGTGGAATACCGATAAATCGAGTCCGATGGTTCCGTACGGGCCGAACCAAAAACAGTCACCTTTCTCACGTTCCGATAAGGGGAAAAAAGCTTAATTCCATGCCGTATTTCTTTGAGCGCCGTATGGATGATACTAATGTCTCCTTCGGTTACATGGTTTTCAGAAAGCCGAAGCGCCGTAAGCATAATCTCTCTAATCGCATCCCGATGTTCCGTCTCCCCGACAGTATCACGGATTAACACATCAACTTTTTCATGGAGTGTGGGTGGGTTCATTTTCTCAAATATGAATGTTGAGGCAGAAATACAAGTAAAAATCGGTCAAACTTTAGCCTAGCTCGTCGCCGTATCCTGAAGAGGATTCCCACGTGGATGATCCCCAAAAACAAACTTGGGTTTGAAAACCAAAACAAGACTCGGAAGAATGGCCAAGGCTCCCAGACAACTGGTTAACATCGCCAAAGGAACCAGGATCCCTTCCATGTGGAGATAATAACCCGTGAAGGCCAGCATCCCATAACCGAATGAAACGGCAAGGGCATTGAAAACAATCGCCTTGCCGGTGGTTTGCAGTGTGACCCGAACAGCATCTGCAATATCTCCTTTTCGGCTGAATTCTTCCCGTAGACGGAAGATGAGGTAAATCTCATAACCCGCACCGATGCCGACAGCCATTGCGGTGATGGTGGCAGTGCCAATCCCGAGGTGGATACCGACCAATCCCATCACGCCGAAATTGATCAATACAGCGAGGGCCAACGGAATCATCACAAAGCCCCCCCCGAGGAGAGATCGTCTGACAAGGGCCGTCATCAGGAATGTAATCGCGGCGATCTGAACAATATTCCAGGCTTTGCCTCTGACCATCTCCTGATTCAGGGCCACAACCACAGGAGAACTCCCGGCCACACCGATGGAGACATCCAGTGCCGAAAATTCTGTTGCACGGACCTCGTCAACAAGCGCGATCAGACTTTCTGCCAAGCGGGTGTCATCTGTCTTCAAAAAGACCCAGACCACGGCCTCATCCTGCTGCGGGCGCATCAGTCGGGAAAAATCGGCTGGATTTCCAGAGATTGAATAAAGAAAGAGGTATTGTGAAATTTCATCCTGTGTGTCGGGCACACGCAAAAAGGCCGGATCGCCCTGATTCATCGTCTTGTTCATCTGCTTGACATAATCGACATACGATTCTGTTTTCCCGACCTTGGGAATCTCTTCCAGACGACGTTGCAGTCGGTCTACTGCCGAGGCCACATTCGGTTCCTTGAGCGCCCCGGCCCGGTTCTCCTCCAAGAGAATATAAAATGTCGATGTCCCGGCAAATTTTTCATTGAGGGCGCGTTCATCTTGGCGAAGCTGGGTGGATTCAAAAAACTGGGACCGATTGCTGTTACTCACCTCAACCTGGAATGTCCCGACAATCGAAATTGCAAAGACAAGTCCGCCTCCAAGAAGGATGCCTGTCCGCCCTTTTCCAGTAATATGTGCAGCCAAACGGGTCAGAAAACGGTCAAGAACATCCGGACCTTTCGACTGCGTTTTCTTCCTGGAAGACCGAAAAACGGAACGCAGTGCAGGGATAAGGGTCAATTCCAAAAATAGCGCACTTAAGAGTCCAAAGGCGGTAAAGAGCCCAAAGGCCTGAAAGGTTTGCAATTTGAATGTGATCAGAGAGCCAAAACTGGCCGAAGCAATCAAACCTGCCGTCGCCATGGCAAGACCAGCTCTGGAAGTGGACTCGATCACGGCCGCTTTTTTGTCTCCAAGCCGATCATATTCTTCATAATATCTCTTCAGTATCTGAACGGAATCTCCCGCTGCAATGGCCAGTATCAAAATCGGCACCATCGCATTCCACGGGTCAAGCGGCGTGCCGGTCAAGCCCATCATCCCCATTGCCCAGACAACCGCCAAGAGTGAGGTCAACAGAGGAATCACCAAGCCCTGCCACGTCTTAAAAGAAATGTAGTGAAAGATGCCGATAATAAGGACTGCAAGCGGAAACAGAATGGCAAGCATCTGCCAGGCATCCGACTCAAAATAGGTCAACACGACCGGCATGCCGCCGAGATAGAAGACATGGTCTTCATCCCGATGCTTGTCAAGGATGTCCAGCAACTGGCAATGAATGTAGGAATCCCGCAAGTCCTCGCCGGGGCCACTCACCTGCCATGCGCTGCAATTTGAATCGGAATAATCCACATCCCATTTATCCATCCCGGTGACTGCTTCTGGCGTTTTCTCTGAGGATTGGCCTATTTCTTCACTTTCAAAAGTAGATTCTACTCCAATCGCTCCTTGCCCGGATGTGGAAAAATCCTCAAACGCCCCGTCAGGCAGTTCGGTACCACTGAAGGTCTCTTTCGGAATATTGTGTGCAAAATCTAGAATCACGGCGGCAGCCGTTCCATCTCTTGAAACCAGGCCATCCAAAAAGAGGTCATTTGAAAAAATTCTCTTTTTCAATGTAGCAAGTCCATCGGCATCGGTCGGAACCTCTGGCATCAACGGAGTGATATCAATTTCATTATTCTTCCCGACCACATACTTGATCTTGCGATCTGAAATACTGATGACGTTTTCTTCTTTAATGCCGGAAATGAGCTTCACTTCATCGGTGATTCCCCTGATTTTTGTCAGGGTTTCAGTATTGAAGATATCTCCGTTTTTATTATGAATGCCAATCACAACAACGCGGCTGCCACCAAAAGTCTCCTCAATTTTATTATTCCGTTGAACAATAGGATCATCCTGAGGCAGGATGGCCTTTGGATCAAATTTCATCTCAATGGAAAAAATCTGTGTAAGGAAAAAAAGTGTGACCAGGACGATAAAACAAATAACGAGGCGGGGAAAACGAACAATCTTCTCAACGATCGACTTCATCATACGTCCTGCCAGTCTACAGAAAAATCAAAATAAATCAAGACATCAAATACCTGTTCCGGAGAAGCTCATACCGTTCCGGAGGTTTCTTCACTCCACCGCATCCTTTGAAAAATAGTTGTCCAATAACAACACTGACAGCTTGAGAACGATGTGACTTCATCTTGACCGTTATTTCTCCCTCATGATAAACTTCTTACTTTTTAAACAGCCTGGAGGATTATCGATGGAAGGGGAAGATCGCACTACATTAAAGATAGATGGCGCTGTTGAGAAAGTTGTGGAGTGGGATTATGAATCACTCTTGGCGCTTCCAGAGGAAGAGCAAGTTGAAGATGTCAGTAAATTTGTTGCGGGCATGTTGGGATCGGGCGTCCGCGTCAAGGCTCTTGTCAACCCTGCAAATCCCCTGAGCGAGTCAGATCATGCAACATTTCATTCTCAAGATGGTCGCTTTGTTGCCAGTGTCCCATCCAAAGAAGCATTGGAAAAAGGCATTCTTATCTATAAAAGGGATGGCGGGCCGCTCCCGGAAAAAAAAGGCGGCCCCCTGCGGCTCGCCATGCCACACGGTGAAAATGAGTGTGCCAATGTGAAATCAGTGATCCGCATTGAGATGTCCATCGGAAAAGGACTTGATACCACATTCGACCCGGACCATGACAATCCTGAAATTCATGGCCATTCACACGACAAGGGCCATTCACACGGCCATGACCATAATCACGGTGACCATGATCATACTCATTGAGGTCAGTTCTTGACCTCTCGTCACACCACATCATGATACATTTAACAACTGCATTGCCATTCCTCATTTCTCGCCAGAAATGAGGAATGGCAGATCCTTTTCCTGTTTTCTCTGGGAATAGCGCCTATGTCAAAAAAAGTTAGAACGCTACTCATTCTTTCCGGACTTGTGATTTTCTTATCATGGGGATTCAGACTGTATGTGCTTTATTCCCGTTGGGAGTATGATCCATTCATCATTCTTCATTTCGCGCTGGCCCTCATTTTCTTCAGTATTGGCGGGTTTATTCTGTTGATGGCTAAAAAAGGCGCAATAAGCAGTCGCAAGGACTATCAGATTCTTTTTTATATGGCGTTATTTACAATCCTGTGGTGGGGGTTTCGGTGGGTCAAGGTCACCCTTTATCCAGAAGAAGATCCAAATGCAAGAGCCCATCTCCATCTCGCATCACTTTACCTTGTCATCGGCGCACTCCTCCTCCTAACAGGGTGGAAGGGACAGGAGAAGGACAAAGGTAAAATTAAAAAGATTAGGAACAGACTGGAATGACAAAAAAGAAATTTTATGTAACAACCCCGATCTATTACGTGAATGATGAACCCCATATCGGTCATGCATACACGACTCTGGCTGCGGATGTCCTGGCCCGATACCACCGTCTTCTGGGAGCAGACGTCTATTTTTTGACCGGCTCTGATGAGCACGGACAAAAAGTGCAGGAAGCCGCAAAAAAACGAAAAATTCCGCCAAAAACACATGCGGACGAATTGGTCGTTCGATTTCAGCAACTGTGGAAAGCGCTCAATATTTCAAATGACGATTTTATCCGAACGACAGAAGAACGCCACGTTCAAACCGTGCAAGGCGTGCTTCAGCAGCTTTGGGATAAAGGAGATATTTACGCCGCAACCTATCAAGGATGGTACTGTCTTCCTGACGAGCGATTCTGGACTGAAAAGGAGCTGGTTAACGGCCTCTGCCCTGATTGCTCCCGGCCCGTCGAGTCGCTCTCAGAACAGAATTATTTTTTTAAGATGGGTCAATATTCGGAGCAATTACAAGAATATATCCTTGAGAACAAAAACTTTATTCAACCGGAAAGCCGTCGAAATGAAGTGCTTGGATTTTTAAATAAAGGCCTCAACGATCTCTGCATTTCACGTCCTGTTCATCGTCTCTCCTGGGGGATTCCGCTTCCTTTTGATTCAGATTATGTGTGCTACGTCTGGCTTGACGCCTTGGTCAATTACACATCCGCACCTGGGTTCAAGCAGAACAGTGAAAATTTTCAGACCTGGTGGCCGGCCAATCTACACCTTGTTGGAAAGGACATTTTAACCACTCATGCCGTCTACTGGACAACCACCTTGATGGCACTGGGTCTCCCGCTTCCCGAAAAACTCTTTGCGCACGGATGGTGGACGGTAAGCGGAAAAAAGATGTCAAAAAGCCTTGGCAATGTCGTAAAGCCAGAGGAAATGATTCGAGACTTCGGCATTGATACCTTCCGATACTTCCTTCTCCGTGAAGTCCCTTTCGGACAGGATGGCGATTTTTCAAAAGAAGCCCTGATCCAGAGAATCAACAGTGATCTGGCCAACGATCTTAGCAATCTCCTCTCGCGAACTTTAACCATGCTGGAACGATTCGGAGAAGGGAAAACCCCGTCCTCTTCTAAAAGCGAAACAGAAGATGACATTGCATTGCAACAGGTCGTGGAAGCCCTGCTCGAAAAAGTTGATCGCTTGTTATCCCGGCTTGAATTTCAAAAAGTCTTAACCGAAATTTGGACCGTCATCAGTCACGCAAACCGCTATATCGAAAAAAACGCACCTTGGGCATTGGCAAAAGATCCAATGAAAGAGACACGACTGCAAACGGTTCTTTACCATATGACAGAAACAATCCGAATCGTTTCTCTTTTTATCGCGCCATTCATGCCCGATACAGCGGAGAAAATCACTGACCAACTTGGGTTACCGAGTCTTGAGAAAACACACGGATTGAAAGAGGGCAGCCGATGGGGGAACCTACCAGCGAATTATCCCATTACAAAAGGTAGAGGACTCTTTCCTCGCATCAATACTTCCTCCAAATCACCAGACAAGCAGAAGATCGCTTCAAAAAAGAGTCTTCGAATACCACAAAAATATTCAGAAAAAAGCCTTGTGACATTGGATGACTTTTCTCGCCTGGATCTCCGCGTCGGCGTGGTTCTCTCTGTAGAAAAAGTGTCCGGGTCCAAGAAACTTTTCAAGCTTCAAGTCGATCTCGGAACGGAAAAAAGACAAGTGGTCGCCGGAATCGCAACAAAATATGCAGAGGAAGAACTCATCGGGAAACAGGTGATTGTGATTGCCAACCTACAACCCGCAAAAATCATGGGTGTTGAATCTCAGGGGATGCTTCTTGCTGCAGGTGAGAAGGAGGTCCTCGGACTCGCGACCTTCCTGGAAGAGATTCCCCCAGGATCGATGATCCGCTAGGAACGAGGCGACCACATGTTTAATACTTCATCAATCGATTTCTTTCAATACAACACAATTTCTTCCTTTTTCTTTTGCTCCGTAAACGGCCTGGTCGGCCGCTTTACAAAGCGCCCCAAAAACCATGGGCCGGGCTTTTTTTCTAAAGTAAGACAGGGAAGACTGGAAACACACAAACTTGCAGTCGTTCGAAGATCATGAAGATTTGATCCCTCAATTTCCTTCCGAAGTTTCTCTGCTTGATCAACCACATCACGGCTACCGCAGTGCGGGGAAATCGGGATAAATTCTTCACTGCCAAACCGTGACGGCGGGCTTCACTGATGAGTTTTGGGGCCATTTTGGAAAGACAGTTTCTGCTAAAAAGACCTGTCAGAGGATGTTTCATGGCCAAATCTTGAAGACGTTTTTGTTGCGACTCCATCTGATCAAGAAAAATCTTATTGGTAATCAGGTTTTTTACATGCACACTTAATTCCTTTTCGACCACAGGCTTTGAAATATAATCGATTGCGCCACTCCTCAGGATTTCAATCTTTCTAGAAACATCATCCAGGCCGCCAGGATGGCGATTCTTTTTTCCCGGAAACCCTCGGATTCCTCGGCGAGTCTCATACCGCTCATGCGCCCTTCCAGAAGAACATCCGCCATCATCAGGTCATACTCATTTTTGCAAATTCTTGTAAGGCTTCCAGGCCGCCTTTACCTTGTTTAGACTTCAGATTGGGAAAGAGAAATGAACCGCGTTCTTAGCGGTCGTGGCAAACGAGGCAGAGCGTCTTGGAGGGAACGCGAAGGAAGGGGCGCACACTTTCACTGTGTGGGTTGTGACAGCTATCACATTCGACCTTCCCCATCGTCGTTCGAACAAGTGCCGATAAATGCTCAGGTGACGAAACAGCCGCATTTGGTAAATCAAGATATGAAGAGGTTGCCGTCGTCGGTAAATTCAAACCTTCGGCATCCCGATCCGGAAGGGCCCAGTAACGGGAACGGGTTACTGTTGGATTTAGAGGTACAAACCGTCCCTCCGCATTTCGGGGATATGGGATTGAAATCGGGTGATCCACTCGACTGAGTGGCGATGCCTCTCGCGCACCTGCCATCCCTTTCCACGGCGCTGAGGGAGATGCACCGACGCGGGGAGAATCGACATTAATTCCATGCATATCTGTCCCCAGCGCACCGTCATGGCAACCGAGGCAGACAAGAGAGGAATTGGTCGGATGGTTGTACGGTTGTTCACTCAGAGGAACGTCTTGCGTCGCACGGTAGGGTGAGGCTGAAATTCGGCCACTCCACAGTGGCGGAGGGGCAACAGCTTTTAATGGGCCTTTCCCTTTCTGGCGTCCAGACGATGATGATGCCCAAGGGATAGACTCCGTGTGACAGGGGGTACAAGCGCTTTCCTGCGTTCTGGAAGGGGCAAGAAGGTTATGACGTGTCTTCGTCACTTCATCAAGAGGTGTGGCTTCCACCTCCATCTGGCTAAAAACGAAAAGCCCCATAAA
>JBHHWW010000040.1:0-12998 GCA_046756725.1 Nitrospiria bacterium
GGCCACACCCCCCACCACCAGAAACTTCAAGAGCGTCTTCAAACCATTTACCAAGCCTTGAATCGACAAAATCTTGCCGAAGCCGGAAATCGGATCCACACGATGCCAGTCCGGCAGTATCGGCGTCATCGTCCAAACAAAGCCATGCTGTAAAACAGGAGAAATCACACCGGCCAGGGTCACCAGTCCCACAATGGGGACCATGAGGGTCAACAACGTCCACATGCCATCCCGCATGATCGTCGTAAAAATCAGATTATTCATCGGAGCAGAAGAAAGGGAGACATAACTCTTGACCATATTCGCTTTCAATCCTGAAACGATCTGCGGACCAAACCAATGGAGCGCAGCGGCGCCGACCAGGATGATGCTCGCCGAACTCAACTCACGGCTGGTAACAACCTGACCCTTCTTTTGCGCTTCGTCACGCCGTTTCGGGGTTGCCTGCTCTGTTTTTTCCTGATCATCAAATGGCATTTTTCTATCCCTTCATGCCCATTAACAGTTGCGGGAAAAGCGTTTTAAACCCGCTTATTTCTCCCCTCAACAAACTCACAAAAAACGGAATGGAAGCCCCCATCACCAGAAGCCCCAGAGAAATCGTTACCGGAAAACTGAATAAAAGAACATTCATCGTCGGGACCACCCGGGCAAGAACACCAATCGCAATATTGGTCATCAAAAGAGCTAAAATGACTGGAAAGCCTATTTTAAGACCCAGAATGAACATCCCGCTTCCCAGCCGGAGCAGTTGGTTAATAATTTCTTTCGATGGATAAAAACCAACCGAAGGAACCCACTCAAAACTTTTGATAAGGGCCTCAATAAGAAAATAATGTCCATTGATCGACAGGAAAATCAGCATTGCAATCAGGCCCTGAAATTGGGCGATCACTGAAGCCTGCTGGTTGGAAACGGGATCAAAAAGGGTTGCAGCGCCAAATCCCATCTGGATGCCGATGATTTCCGATCCAATGGATACGGCGCCAAAGAACATGCGAACACCCAGCCCGATGACCAGTCCAATCATGACCTCTCCCAACAAACCCGCTGTGAGAGAAACAATCGTCATAGATTGCAGATCAATGGTTTTATTTTGCGTCAAGCTTTGAAAGAGAATCACACTCAACGAGAAGACGATCAAAGCCTTCACCATGTTCGGAACCCCTTCACCCCCCATTAAGGGAATCGCCACCATAAAAGATGCGACTCTAACCAGGACAAAAAGAAATGCCGCCTCATTTCTCAAGATGGTTTCAACAATGGGCATATTGCTCCTATCCCTATCCGCCGATGTAAGTCGGTAAGTTCATTAAAATCTTGCTTGTAAATCCAATGATCATGGACAACATCCAGGGCAGAAAAAAAGCGATCGCCAAACCGGCTGCCAGAATTTTAGGCAGAAACGTCAAGGTCGCCTCATTGATCTGTGTCACGGCCTGGAAAAGACTCACCATCATCCCAATCACCAGGCTGACCAAAAGGACGGGCGTTGCCAACATAATGGCAATTTGAATCGCCCGCTGGACAATTTCAATGACAAATTCCGGCGTCATTTTTTCCTCGCTAAACGCATCAATGGCCCCCTATGCAAATCCACGGATCAACGACCCGACAATCAGATACCAGCCATCCGCCAGTACAAAAAGAATCAATTTAAATGGAAGAGAAATCATCACCGGAGGCAGCATCATCATGCCCATCGACATCAGGATACTGGCCACCACAATATCGATGACCAAAAAGGGAAGATAAACGAGAAAGCCGATCTGGAAAGCCGTGCGAAGTTCGCTGATCATAAATGCCGGAATCACCGCATAAGTTGGAATATCTGTCGGCGTTTTTGGTTGTGGAAGTTTTGAAACTTTGACAAAAAGAGCCAAATCCTTCTCACGGACCTGTGACAGCATAAACTTCCGAATTGGTTCTCCAGCCTTTGAAATGGCATCCCCCTGTGAAATAGCCTCTTCAAGATAAGGTTGCAGCGCCTCAGTATTCACCCGCTTCCAAACCGGCGACATCACCAGAAAAGTCAAAAAAAGGGACAGACCGATAATGACTTGATTTGGCGGCGCCTGCTGTGTCCCAAAAGCCTGTCTCATAAATGAAAGCACCACCACAATCCGGGTAAAAGAAGTCATCATGATGAAAATGGCGGGGGCCAACGAAAGGACAGTAAATAAAACAAGAATCTGGATGGCGGTAGACCATCTTTCAGGAGAGCCCTCACCCAGATTTAGACTCAACGAGGGGGGAAGCGTTCCGGAAGGAGGGATACTCTGAGCCAGAACAATGCTCGGAATCACTGTATAAATGACCAGCAACACTACCGTAAAAACAGGAAAAATCATTTCTTTTTTTATAAGGTCAATCGCATTCATGCCGAGACGATCTCGTTTCTTTTGTTACTTGAACCAGAAGGAAAAGGCTTCTGATCCAGAGCTGTCAGAAGCGAAATATTGTTAGGCGTCACACCGATCACCAGATATTTTTCTCCAACTTCAATCACCGAAATCTCCTTCTTGGGCCCGAGATAGGTGGTTGAAAGAATATTGACGAGCGGATTGTTTCCCCATTGGCTGAGTCGGCCACGCAAAAACCGCTTTGCGCCATAGGCACAGAGCAGGATCATTCCCACAACCAGGAAGAGTGCCGAAATCATTTTCACAAGGCTGGATAAGGAATCTTCCAAGCACACACCCTCTCATCAAGCGAGCTGTTCGATTCGCTCCGTCGCACTCACAATATCAGTCAAGCGAATGCCGAATTTTTCATTAACAACAACAACTTCTCCCCGTGCGATCAGCTTCTCGCCAATATAGACATCCATCGGCTCACCGGCCATTTTTTCAAGTTCAACGACCGATCCCTGACCCAACTGAAGCAATTCCTTGATCAACATCGTTGTCTTCCCGAGGTTCACTGTAATGCTAAGTGGCACATCCAGAATAAAATCAAGCTTTCCCAGAGGGGCAGAAGGGGCTTCGGGTTGTAGCGGTGACAAGGGCGCGCGCTCAGCTTCGCTCTGCTCCGACATCGCGGCGGCCGTCAGGGCATCAATATCTGCCTGAGGGTCCACTTCTTCTTGCGGTGCTTCTGCGGCCATGGCCTCTGCCATGGCTTTGGCCATTTCATCCTGTTCTTCCTCTTCTGGTGGTTGTTCATCTGCCATCTATGTTTCTCCTCTTACAGAAGTCACCTGGTAAGCAACATTTCCCCGGTGGCATCCAGGGCGGCCTTTGAAAACCGGGATCCCTGCGACTCTTATTTCCAGATCGTCCTGCGCTTTTTTGTTCAACATAATCACATCACCCACGGCAAGGTCCGAGACCTCTCCCACAGTCAGGGTGGTCTTTCCGATTTCAGCAACGGTATTCAAACGACATTCGAAAAGCTGGGCAGCAAAGCGTTCCGCCCATTTCTTATTCTCTTCGAGCTGGTCACTCTGAAAACCGCCATACAATTTTTCACGAATCGGTTCAATCGTCGGATACGGGAGACCAATAAAAATATCTCCCCCTTCATCTTCAATTTCCAATTTGAATGTCGTGGTAACAACCACTTCCGTCGGAGCAACAATGGCTGCAAACTGAGGATTGATTTCGGCCCGCACATGTGAAATCGCCACAGAAAAAACAGCCTTCCAGGATTTTTCCAGGTCGATCAATATCATTTCAACCACCTTTCGAATGACCCGTTCTTCAATTGCCGTAAAATTTCTTCCTTCAATTTTTACATAGGTTTGTCCACTTCCACCGAAATAAAGATCAATCAATCGATAGACAAATTTAGTATCCAGAATCAGCAGGATGTGACCTCTAAGCGGGTCCATTTTTAAAACATTAATACTGCTTGGGAGCGGGATCTTCCGCATTAATTCCCCGAACTTCGGAACCGTGACGGAAACAGGAAACATTTCGACATCTTTCTTCAAAAAGCCCGACATCGAAACCTGGAAGAGACGGGCGAAACGCTCGTTGATGATTTCGAGGCTGGGCATCCGTCCACGGATAATTCGTTCCTGGTTGGTAAGGTCGTAATCACGCGTCCCACCGTCAGATACTTCTTCCTGCTCAGTGTCCACTTCTCCACCTGAGACACCCCGTAAAAGCGCTTCGACTTCATCCTGTGAAAGTATTTTTTCGCCCAAAAAATCTCCTTTTTCCGCTCCTACGGATCTTCAGTAGAGAATGGAAGCTATTGCGTTACAAAATCAGTAAAATAAGCGTTCCGCACTTTTCTTCTTCTAAAAAGTGAATTAACCCTTTGAAGAATCTCATCACGAAGCTCCATCTTACCTTCGACCGTCCGAACCGCCTCAAACTCTTTACTACTGAGAAGTATCAAGAGCGTATCCCGAATCTGGGCAATCCGCTTGGTGACTTGCTCAACATATTGTTCCTTCAGCAGATCGAGCTTAATGGTCACCTTCAAATATCGGACATCGGGCGTATCGGCCAAGTTGACAACAAAGGGATCCAAGTCAAAAATAACGATATCTTTTTTCTTTGCAGGAGCGCCCTCTTCACCCTCATCAGGGGCTGCCTCTTCCTCGTCAATCTCGTCATCCATTTCGGCTTCCAGGTCGGCATCCAGGTCGGCATCCAGGTCGTCTTCGGCTGCGGCAGTCTTGACTTCAGCAACCTTTTCTCCTTTGGCCAGAGAGGGCGGCGGATCACTTCCTTTCAAAAAAAATGTCACACCTCCTCCGATGAACAAACCGGCAATCAAACCGATGCCAATCGTCTTGATCGCGCCTCCTTTTTTTGCTTTTACTGGTTTTTCTTTTTCTTCATCCGCCATTGCAGCGCTCCTGTTCCTGCCAGGTGAACCCGGCTTTCTCAATTCGTCTCGAATGAAAATAGCAATCTCTATGCCGACAGGAGGAAAAAAGGCGTATGGACCTTCCAGAGGGTCTGGCTTGTCAATCGACCTGAATCACTGCTTTTGTCAGGTAGGAATATGTCAATCAAGAAGAGAAATCGTCATTGCTTTGACGAAAAAATCCCCTCTTACGGAAAACTGAAAGAAGGGATAGAAGGGGTAGGGGCACAAAATATTGTGCCCCTAGGGGTGACCTGTTCTTATCGAAATAAGGCTCAAAAAACAGATTATCTCTTCAGATTAACCAGTTCCTGAAGCAGTTCATCCGTGGTGGTAATAACCCGCGAGCTGGCCTGAAAGCCTCGCTGGTATTCAATCATTTTGACAAACTGCTGGGCCAGGTCAACATTGGATAACTCCAGGGTATTGGCCAAGATTTTTCCAACGCCGGCGGCATTGGGGACACCGATATTGGCCTCGCCTGAACTGGTGGACAATGTAAACAAATTGTCTCCCAACTTGTTCAACCCCTGTGCGTTATTAAAACGGGCCAGAGAAATCTGGGCGAGGGTCCGGCTTTTCCCGTTTGTAAAAAGACCCGTCACAATACCGGACTTATCGATCGCAACATTCCGAAGCGATCCGGCCCCGAAACCATCCTGCGTCTGATTTAGAACGGCAGATGTCGAACCAAACTGGGTGACGCCGCCAAAACCCGTTCCGCCTTCAGAACCCGAATTCACCCCAAAATCTAAAGTAATCGTTTGATTCTGGGCCGGTCCTCCCGCAAAATCAAAACCACCTGTAGGATACGTAATCGCACTTTCTGTAACCAGCCTACCATCGGTTCCAAAACCCAGTGTCCCGTTTGCCATGATGGTGGCAGCTCCGCTGGTCGAATTGGCCGCATCCACAACGGCAAAGTATTCCCAGGTATTTCCTGTCGCTGCCTCAGCGCTTTTTCTGAAATAAACCGTGGTCAGATGGCTGTTTCCCAAGGAATCATGCAGGGTAATGCTGGTTGAAAAATTGGACGTTGCAGCTGGATTATTCACATCAAACGCAGCCGGAATCACTCCGCCGGAGTCTAGGTTTGCGATCATATCAATCTTGGTCGTGGCCCGTGGCTGAATCGATCCGGAGGCCAGATTAATACTGCCGAACTGACCAGTGATCACCCCCGTCTGATCGGCCTGAAAACCCTGAACCTGAAGCCCGTCCGGATTTACCATCAAACCATTTGCATCTAGATTAAAAGCGCCGGTCCGCGTAAAAAACTCTGCTCCCGCTGAATCTTTAACGACAAAAAAACCTTCCCCTTCGATAGACATGTCGAGTCCGTTTCCGGTGGATTCAAATGAACCCTGAGCGAAACTCGTTCGAATGTCATTAACGAAAACACCCCGACCCAACTGGACATCCTCCCGTCCGCCCAGTGATTGATTGATGACATCCGCAAACAACACATCACCAGATGTGAATCCGACGGTATTCATGTTGGCAATATTATTACTGATCACCGAAAGCCCTGTACCAAAGGCATTAAGACCACTGACCCCTGAAAAAAGCGACGTTAAAATTGCCATATTTGAATTCCTCCTTTATGAGCTGTGAAAAAAATTGAATACACCATCCCGACCAAGAAAACCTAAGGATTCTTGACAGCGACGACACTTGTGCCGGGGACTTTCTCTCCATTGACGATAAGGAATGGAGCCCCTTCTTCATAAACAACGCCCGTGACCAAACCTGCGCTCAACAAACCACTCTCTATCTCATTTCCATTGACACCACTTGCCGTAACATCAAAATGATACTCCCCATTCGGAAGAAGGAGACCATTCGCATCACGACCATCCCATCTTGAAGATTGAAGGCCTCCAAACGTCTGCCCGAGTTCCAAGGTGCGAACGACTTCCCCCTTGTCATTGGAGATCCGAAGAACCACCCTTTCTGCCGCTCCCTCCAGACTAAAATGCAGTAGGGGCTGTGTTCCCTTCGAAAGCACAACCACGCCATTCGAAACCTGCACTTCTTTTCCTATGAGCCCTGTTGCGCCATAGCTATTCAGAGAGGCATTCCCCTGGACAATTTTGTCCAGGCGGTCATTCACACCAGTGGTCTGTTCCAGTTGTGAAAACTGGGCCAACTGAGTGACAAATTCGGTCCCTCCAACCGGTTCAAGAGGGTCCTGAAATTCCAACTGTGTGGTCAGCAATTTTAAAAAAACATCTTGTCCCATTGCAGACGCGGGTCCAACTTCCATGGTTTCCTCCTCAATCAACGTTACGCATAAAGGTTTAATACACCTCTTCCTTTTACCTTCTTCCCGACGACACTGCTCTTGAAAGCCTGGTTCTGTGCGGGCGCGACACCTTCTTTCGGGGGATAATCGTCTTGGGCCTTTCTATCCGAAAAAGACTCACCCTCTCTTTGATTAAATGAACGTGCCATTCCTCCGACATCCACAGAAAATCGCTCAATTTTAAAACCCTGCCCCTCCAGCCCATGCCTTAAAAGATCTTTATTTCCTTCAATAAGGCCCTTTACTGAAACATCTTCTGTGACGATCCGTGCGATGACGCTGTTATCTTCAACCTGCATCTCAATCTGAAGGGAACCCAATGTTTCTGGTTTTAATTGAAGGCGAATATTCGTCTCTTTACTAGGTTTCCATAATCGAATTTGATCTGAAATCTGACGAAGAATCGTATCCTCATTCGGCAAGGACACCTTCAAATCCTGAAATTCATTTTCTGACAATATGGCTTTTTGGACATCCTTTTCTCCGACCGGAGAAGAAAAATCGATTGCCGAAAAAATCGTTGGCCGGTCCTGAAAAGAATTTGATCCTTGTGCCATTTCGAAGGCATTTTTTTCAGTAATGGGAGAATCAGTGGTGGAAGAAATGGGCAATGCCTGCGCAAAGTGACGCTTTGCTTGGTTCTGCATTGGGTAAGAACCGACTCCACCTTCAGAGACAGTCATTTGTTCCACTCCCTTGGCCTGTATTTCGTGAAGCAACGAATCTTTCAAAACAGGATGCGACTCCAAGGAGCGGACCTTTGGAATTGAAGTATTTCCTGGTTTTACCAAATTATCCGACGGCAAAACCGCCTTCAAATCTGGTGAAAAAGAGGCGTCAGTCGATGCAGAGACAATGCGTCCATCTAAATTACCGGAAGTCTTTTCGACGGATCTATCGAACAGTCCATTATCAAAGTTGGTTTCATGATTCATAACTGCCGATTTATGGTCTGTATTGACAACAACCGCTGCTCTCATATCGCTTGTCGAGGGTTCACGCATAACGCCGGGAACCCTCGATCTCCCCTCGGTAAGGACATCTGGAACAACATCTACGGTCGGATCTGTCATTCTCCCTTTTTGCGACTTATTGAGAAGACCTTCTGATTTAACGCCACCCTCTGTAGAAGAGGTCTCTATTGCTGTGTTAAACGAATGCGATGTCGTTAAATTGCGATGTCTTTGAGACTTGGAAATCGCTTCAGATGTCTCAGCCATCTCTCTCGGAAGGGTCTTTGTTATCTCACCACCGGCTTTGTTGACATCCACTGCCCCTTCGGAATGAAAAGTGTCCTGGAGAATCCGTTCAGAATTTTTTCCAATTTCTTTTTCCGATAAAGTGCTTCGGGATTGAGATGGGTGTAGTCTTTCACGATTCGTTTCAGGCACATTTTTCGGATTCTCATTATTCATCACTTCGAACTGTTGTGAATAAAGGGGGTTTTTCACAGACTGAATCGTGTCTTTAAGCATTTCATTATCGTTCTGGAGGGCGCTGGTCAGCAAACCATCTTGATTCTGTTCCTGGTCTTGAATTTTGAACGTCATCGGTTCCTTAGGTGGACTGACTGAAGATAAGAACGGCCCTTTCTTGTTTTCCTGAAAAAGCTCGGTCTCTGGTTTATTCGGAAGATAACCTTCCTTAACTTTTCTGAAAGGTGTTTCTTCCTGATAAAAAAGGTTTTTTTCGGTTTCACCAGGTCTATTCTGGTGTTCAGATCTTTCAAAGGGAATAATACCGGACACAGATAAAGGGTTGACACGGATAGCATCAGCCTTTGTTTCATTCTCCTGAACTGTATTTTGCACGGAAACTCTGTTGGATGACTCCTTTTTGACTTCACCGATAGGGAGATCTTCACCTGCCGAGATCATCTTTGACTGTCCCGACACTTCTTCAATCACGATAGAAACGTCACGATCCGCCAGCGTTTTCTCCAGAGGAATTATCTCTTTCAGATCACGAGACTCAGTCAGTTCAAGCGCACCATTCTTTTCGGCAGAGCCACCTTCAATTTCAATTTTTACTTGAACCTGTTCATTTCCTTCTCTATGCATTTCTCCCAACACTTGATGAAACAACATGCTCTCGTGAAGTCCCGTTTCAGAAATCGCTTGACTCGCGCTTTTTTCAGCATTCCCCGTGTCAATTACTTGAAGAGCCGCCTTATTGGATTCCAGAGTTATACTCATATTCACCTTAAAACACAGTCGATCCCTAGCAAAGCAAAACAGAGACCACGAAAAACAGCGCATCTACACCGCTTTACCGTATATTCGCTTCCAGAACCAGGACATTTTTGCCTGACACTAGGAAAGAATGGACTGGTGACAAAAACTTGACAGTATCCTGTTTTCAGACTAAGCTAACGACAGAAAGACCGAATGAGAGTAATCCCATACCGGAAGTAGTGAAACAGAAAAACTGATAAAGGGAGGCCCATGTCTGCTGAACAAATCCTGGTTGTAGAAAATGACGATGCTGTCCGTGAATCGCTTCTCTCTCTATTGGAAAAAGCGGGTTATGAATGCGATGCGGTCAGTGATGGACCGCCTGCCATTGAAAAAACCAAGACAACAACCTTTCAACTTCACATGATAGACCTTCATCTGCCGAACATGGATGGGATAGAGGTCATGAAAAAGATCACAAAAATAAACGCCCAGGCCGTCTGTATTGTCCTTACTGCCGATGCCACCATTGAGTTGTCCGTCAATGCAATGAAAGCAGGGGCATTTGATTTTATTGCAAAACCATTTCAGGCGGACAATGTCTTGATCCTCGTCAAAAATGCCCTTGAATTTCATCGTTTGAAACACGAAAACCTTTCCCTCCAGAGAATGATCCGTGACAAGTATCGTTTTGAAAACATGGTCGGATCTTCTCCGCAGATGAATGACGTCTATGAAATGATTGAACGTGTTTCCGACAGCGACAGCACCATACTGATTCAGGGAGAAAGCGGCACAGGCAAAGAAATTGTCGCCAAAACCATTCATTACAATAGCCCGAGAAGAGACAAACCCCTAATCCCCGTCAATTGCGGCGCCATCCCGGAAGCGCTGCTTGAGAGCGAACTTTTCGGGCACGAAAAAGGCGCATTTACCGGGGCCACATCCTCACGGGCAGGGCGTTTCGAACTGGCTCACGGGGGCACCCTGTTTCTTGATGAGATCAGTGAAATGCCCTTATCCCTTCAAGTCAAGCTTCTGCGTGTCCTGCAGGAACGCACTTTTGAACGAGTCGGCGGCGTCAAATCGATTCAAGTAGATGTCCGCATACTGGCTGCCACCAACCGGGACCTTGAAGAGGCCATTGCGGAAAAACAATTTCGCAGCGATCTATACTATCGCCTGAATGTCATCCCGATTCCCATTCCGCCGCTTCGCAAAAGGAAAGATGATATCCCCCTTCTGATCGAACATTTCATCCAAAAATTCAATAGAAAGGGGCGGAAAAAAATTGACGGAATAACCCCTGAAGCGCTGAAAATTCTGTACAAATATTATTGGCCGGGCAACATCAGGGAGTTAGAAAATCTGGTTGAACGAATGACGGTCCTCAAAAGAGAAGATGGACCGATTTCACTGGAAGACATCCCTGAAAAATTCTCAGTTACACGGCGGCGTAATTTTCCTTTCCATTTTGATCTGCCCGAAGATGGTCTTATCTTTTCAGATATTGTCTCTTCCTTCGAAAACCAGATCCTTGACCAGGCATTGGCGCGTGCCAATGGCGTCAAAAACAAAGCGGCTCAAATTCTTAATATGAACCGGACAACCCTTGTCGAAAAGCTTAAAAAACGGCGCGCCACCACAAAAAACCCCCAGGAAACAGCCAAGCACTTCTTTCGGGACGAGTAGAATAGCGACCCTCAAAGTCGTTACCTTCCCCCCTCTCTCAATCACATCCCCCTTGACTCATACGTCATATTTATGACGAACTGGTCCGCGGCAGAAGGCGTTTCTTCGAATAGAATCGGACGATGCCAATGGCATTGATATTGCCTTATCTTTCGGGATGATGAACGGAATAACGCGCAGATTCGAAACCATGTTAATGCTTATTTTCATCGGTTTTATCTTTTCAACATTCTCATTTCAATCCAGTCTCTATGCTGAAGAACCTCTTCCTTCAATCGCCCCAAGGGGGGATTTCATCCCTCCGGAAGAGGCTTTTAAGGCGGTTACAAGAGCCCACAAAAATTTTGATTATCCCAGAGCAATCGTCGAAACAAAGCGTATCATCCGGAAACACCCCGATAAGACGGTGGTGGAAATCGCGAGCTACCTCCTTGGAAATCTTCATATCATCATGGCCGAACGGGGTTTTAACCGGCATTACGAAAAAGCCGTCAACGCCTTTCAAGACGCCCGATGGAGACATCCCGACTCTGACCAGGGGCCCCATGCTCTCTTAAAAATTGCACAGATACAGACACGGAGGAAGTTTTACTACGAGGCCATCGCCTATTTTAATCGAACCATCAAAAAGAACCCTAAAAACAATACTGCTGCAATGGCCAGATTTGGAAAAATTGAAACTTATCTCGTATGGAAAAAATGGAAAAAAGCAATTGCAGCCTCTGACGAAATCAACCCTGCAAGCCTGTCAAAAAACAATCGACTGAACTTCCTACTCGGATATGCAAACGCCTATTTCCATCTGGGTCAACTGTCAAAAGCCGTAAAATACTACCACCTTGTCCCCATCCATGAAGCGGTTCTTCAGACCTCTCCAACCGCCCTCTTTCAATACGGTCTGTCTGCCTATCGCCTGAAAGATTACGCAACGGCATACAAGTTATTTTCAATCATTTATGACAGACACCCCAAGGACGAGAACACTCCGGTTGCCCGCGCCCGCATTGGAGATATCGCGCGGTTGACAGGGAAGGAGACATCGGCATCCAAAATTTACCTGCAGGTGCTTGCGATGAAGATAAAGCACCCGGAGGGACAGACGGCAAGACTCATTGCAGTCATCGGACAATTTTATCTTTCAAGCTGTCAGGACGCTGTCCATTTGAAAAACCAAAATAATTGCCCTCAAAAGGGAATCAATAGCATAACCGCCAGCGAAGGGATTCAAAAAATCGTCATAGAGGCCAATCATATTCTGAAAGCAAAAAAACATTCCGGCCTGGATGAAGGCGTTTTGTTTGAAGCGATTACCGCGTTAGAAAATGAGAACGCCTTTTCTGATGCCTTGAGACTCGAAGGCAATATTCTTGCGAAAAAGAATGCCTCTCCCTATCGAAAAAAAATATTAACAGCTTTCAGAAAAACGGTGTCAAAAACCATTGCACAGTTGATGGAAGACGGGAAGATGACACAGGTGGTCACGCTCTATTTTAAACACCGGAGCGCCTTCACAAAAGAGGTCCTGCGCGGAACCACCGGTCTGCACATCGGAATTGCGCTTTCCGAAGTGTCTCTTTATCGAGAATCCATCAAAAGACTGGCGCCCATTGCCCTTCTAAAAAACGATCCGCTGGCTGAAAAAGCCCTTTTCAGTCTCGCAAAAGCCCATTTTCTTCAGGGAAACAGCGCAGTCGCCACTCTGCGGATTAAAGAATATTTTCGGCGCTACCCAGCCAGTATTCAAACGCCCCTTCTAAAAGCTTTTTCCGCCAGCATCACGGATAAAAAAGGCGAAACGGCACTCGCAATCAAAAAATACACAGCCTGGCTTGATCGATACCCAGATCACCCGGAACGAGAACATATCCTGCAAAAGCTCGCTGCAGCTTATCAAAAAAAAGGGAATCTACGCGAAGCCCTTGCAAGTCATCTAAAGATTGAAGCCGATTTAGAAAAGTCCGATCCGGACCTATATCTAAATATCGCAGATATTTATTTCAGAC
>JBHHWW010000041.1:0-12627 GCA_046756725.1 Nitrospiria bacterium
AGGGTTAAATGATTAAGAAAGGGATAGATTTTCTAAATAACTTCTTTAAAGATGTAAAGAATGAAATATCAAAAGTGACCTTCCCGGGAAAAGACGAAACAGTTGGCCAGACAACGGTTGTTATTGTTTTTACCATTATCGTATCGATGTTTCTCGCCATTCTTGATGTAATTTTGGTTCGCTTATTACGTATCGTTGTTTAAGGTTTCTTGAGGGGGATGTATGGAAAAGGATTGGTATGTAATTCATACCTATTCGGGATTTGAAGGCCGAGTGAAGACCAGTTTGGAAGAGCGGATCAGGGCGCTTGGCTTGGAAGACAAGATTGGAAGTATTCTGATTCCCACTGAGGAAGTCGTTGAAATAAAAAATGGTAAGAAACGGGTTTCGACAAAGAAATTTTTCCCGGGCTATGTCCTTGTTGAAATGGTTTTGGATGATGAAGTGCAGCAAATCATTAAGAAAACTCCGAAAGTGACTGGTTTTCTCGGTGGTGGGGAGTCTCCCATGCCTTTGCCTGCTCAGGAAATAAAACATCTTCTAAGACAAGTAGATGAGGGTGTGACGCCTTCATCTGAGAAGGCTCGGTTTGACCAGGGAGAACCTGTCAGAATTATTGATGGCCCTTTTTTGGGTTTCAATGCAGTTGTTGATGAGGTCAACCATGATCAGGAGAAAGTAAAAGTTCTTGTGAGTATTTTTGGGCGGTCAACCCCGGTTGAGCTGAATTTTTTGCAGGTAGAAAAGACTTAAGGAGATGGGAATCCTTTTGTTTTTTTATATCATTTGATTGAATATTTGTTTTAATGAAAATAGGGAGTGAGAAGTGGCAAAAGAGGTAAAAGGGCTTGTAAAACTTCAGATTCCAGCTGGAAAGGCGAACCCTGCGCCACCCGTTGGCCCGGCTTTGGGGCAACATGGTGTGAACATTATGGAATTTTGTAAGGCTTTTAACGAACAAACAAGAGGACAGGAGGGGTTCATTATTCCTGCTGTGATTACCATTTACAAAGATAGAACATTTTCTTTTGTTACAAAAAGTCCTCCTGCCTCCGATCTCCTTAAAAAGGCGGCTGGGATTATTAAGGGATCAGCAGTGCCACAAAAAGACAAGGTGGGAAAGGTCACTTTTTCTCAGGTGACAGAAATTGCGAAGACGAAGATGTCAGATTTGAATGCAGTTGATCTTGACGGCGCATGCAGAATTATCGAAGGTGCGGCGCGTAGCATGGGAATCGTGACTGAAAAGAAATAACTGGCGATTCGTTCAGGTTTATCTGTAATAAACACAAGGGGTATAAATGGGAAAGAAATCTAATGCTGCGATGGAGAAAGTCGGTGAAGGACCATACCCGTTGGAATCAGCGTGTGATTTGGCTAAAAAGGTTCATTACGCAAAATTCGATGGAAGTATCGACCTCGCCGTTCGCTTAGGTGTTGATCCGAAGCATTCTGATCAAATGGTCCGTGGATCGGTTGTCCTTCCTCATGGGACTGGAAAAAAGGTTCGTATATTGGTTTTTTCGAAAGGTGAAAAAGAAAAAGAGGCACTTGATGCAGGGGCCGATTATGTGGGGCTAGATGATTTGGTTGAGAAAATAAAGAAGGGATGGACGGATTTCGACCGAGTCATTGCAACACCTGATTTAATGGGTGTGGTCGGGCGCTTAGGAAAGGTGCTGGGCCCGAGAGGTCTGATGCCAAATCCTAAAACAGGGACTGTTACCTTCGATCTCGCGAGAGCGATTCAGGAAATTAGAAAGGGAAAAGTCGCATACCGGGTTGAGAAGGCCGGGATTGTTCATGTTTCGATCGGTCGGGTTTCATTTAGCGTCGAACAGTTGATTGATAATGCATTGTCTGTAATTGACTCTGTCATTAAGCAGAAACCAGCATCTGCAAAAGGGACATATCTTAAAGGGGTGGTTCTTTCTCCAACAATGGGACCGGGAATTAGAGTCGATGTAGCGAGTCTCCGACCTGTTTAGTCTGTTTTTCATTATTAGTGAAGTGCCTAGATGTAAGCTCGTGTTTTTTGAGGAAATATCGAGATAAATTCTAAAAAGTAGGGTGGCAGAATGAATAAAGAAGAAAAAAAAGTAGTGGCGTCTCATTTGAATGAGAAATTTTCCCGGGCGACGGTTGCCGTTGTAGCCGATTTTTCAGGAATGGGCGTCGAAGAAATCCGTAATGTTCGGATTGGTATTCGGGATATTGAAGGTGAATTCAAGGTTGTGAAGAACAAAGTTGCAACATATGCTGCCGCTGGAACAGCCTTGGAAGGCATTGGTGATTTTTTTAAAGGTCCTACAGCGGTCACGCTGGGCTATCTCGATCCGGTTGCGCCCGTAAAAGCTTTAAAAGAATTGGCAGACAAGAATAAAAAATTGAGAATGAAAGTTGCTGTTGTTGAGGGGAAGGTTGTTGATCTGGAGGGCATTCGACAGATTGCAAAACTGCCTTCAAAAACAGTTTTGATTGGCACATTGGTCGGCAGATTTAAGTCTCCACTTTATGGTTTTGCCGGTAGCCTCAATGGTGTTTTGAGTAAGTTTGCAGGAACGCTTCAGGCTTTACACGAAAAACGCCTGGAGCAGTAATGTCCCAGATCTTAGCGGTCTTGGTTTAAATCACGAATTAATATAACGAAGGAGGAGCAAAAAGTGGCAAATACGGGAACAGTGGAAGAAGTTGAATTAAGCAATGATCAGATTTTGAAGGCGGTCGAGAAGATGCCGGTTCTTCAACTTGCAGATTTAATTAAAATGGTAGAAGAGCGTTTTGGGGTTTCAGCAGCAGCGCCTGTTGCCGTGGCTGCGCCTTCCGGAGGAGAACAAAAGTCGGAAGCCGTTGAGGAAAAGACGGCATTTGATGTCATTCTAAAAAGCATTGGGGATAAGAAAATACAGGTGATTAAGGCCGTACGGGAGGTGACGAGTCTCGGTTTGAAAGAGGCGAAGGAACTTGTTGAAGGAGCTCCGAAGGCCGTGAAAGAAGGGTTATCAAAAGAGGATGCAGAAGCGATGAAGAAGCGTATTGAAGAATCTGGTGCCACCGCCGAGATCAAGTAGTGTTGTTTGTATCTTGACTGGTTTTTAGAGTCTTTATTTACAGGACTGGGGGATATATGGTGCAGCGTTCTGATGTCGTACTGAGAAAGAGAAAAGATTTTTCCAAGATTCATGTCCAGATCGACATTCCGAGTCTTATTGAGATACAAAAAGCCTCTTACGAACGGTTCCTGCAAGGAGAGGTCTTACCTGAAAAGAGGGCTGATATTGGGATTCAGTCTGCATTTACAAGTGTATTTCCGATTTCTGATTATAACGATTCTGCGATGATTGAGTTTATTGATTACTCAATCGGCGAACCAAAGTATGAGGTACAAGAGTGTCTTGAACGTGGGATGACTTATGCGGCACCCTTGAAGATACGGGCACGCCTTGTCATTTGGGACAAGGAAGGAAAGGGTGAATCCAAACAGCTTCGCGATATTCGTGAGCAGGAGGTTTACATCGGAGAATTGCCGCTGATGACGGAAAACGGGACCTTTCTGATCAATGGGACGGAACGGGTTGTTGTGAGTCAACTTCAGCGTTCTCCCGGCGCAGCTTTTACGCACGATAAAGGGAAGACCCACCCCAGCGGGAAAATTTTATTTTCAGGGCGGATCATTCCTTATCGTGGCTCCTGGCTTGATTTTGATTTGGATGTTAAGGACATCTTGTATGTTCGTATTGACCGCAGAAGGAAGTTGCCTGCGACTGTTTTGTTGAAAGCCTTTATTTCGAAGGGAACAAAAGAAGGGGCAGAATATTATTTTATTGAAGGACGGGATGGGAGAGTCGAAGGAGAAAGTCTTGAAGAGGTCATTTTAAAGCTTTTCTACCCGATTGAAGAAGTGCGTATTTCGGAGGGACAGTTTTTCAGGAAGCTGGATCCAAAGATCCATATGGGTATTCGAACTCCAGTGGAAATAACCAACACGGAAGGGAATGTTGTCCTGGTCAAGGAAGGAAATAAGTTGACCAAAGGAGCACTCAGAAAAGTTCGGGCAGAGGGGATTGAGGAGATTCTTTATCCTGCAGAGGAGTTGTCCGGGAAGGCTGTTTTAAATGACATTATTGATTTTCAAACAGGAGAAGTCCTTCTTGAACGGAATGAAGAGCTGACAGACGAAATTATTGCCGAGATTTTATCTCGTGATATCCATGAAATAAAGGTTATTTATTTCGACAATATACAGGTTTTCCCAGTCATTAGAGATACGTTGGCGTTAGAAAAAATTGCTTCCCCGGAAGAGGCGATTGTTGAAATTTACCGGCGAATTCGGCCCGGGGAGATGCCGACGATAGATACAGCCAAACTACTCTTTGATAATCTCTTCGCAAATTCGAAGCGGTATGATCTCTCTCCAGTCGGGCGCTTGAAATTGAACAAGAAGTTGGGTCTTACAACCCCTATGGAGGAGAGAACGCTGACGTCTCAAGATGTCTTGGAAGTCATCCGTTACCTTGTTGAGCTCAGAGCAGGCAAGGGAGAAGTCGATGATATCGATCATTTGGGAAACCGCCGTGTTCGTTCTGTCGGGGAACTTCTCGAGAATCAGTTTAGGATCGGACTTGTGCGGATGGAACGAACAATTAAGGAAAGAATGAATCTTCTTGATCTTGATACGGTCTTGCCTCACGATCTGATTAATGCCAAGCCAGTGATTGCCGTTGTAAAAGAATTTTTTGGAAGTAGTCAGCTTTCTCAATTCATGGACCAGACGAATCCATTGGCCGAAACGACACACAAACGTCGTTTATCCGCGCTGGGTCCGGGAGGCTTGACCCGTGACCGGGCAGGATTTGAAGTGCGGGATGTCCATCCGAGTCATTATGGTCGAATTTGTCCTATTGAGACGCCTGAAGGTCCCAATATCGGGTTGATCACTTCTCTTGCGACATTCGCCCATGTGAATCAGTTTGGTTTTATTGAATCTCCTTACTATAAGGTTGTAAATAGCCAAGTCACCAATGAGGTTGAGTCTCTTTCCGCGGTTGATGGAGACCGTCCGATCATTGCCCAGGCGAACACAAAGTTGGATAAAAACAGGCGAATTATTGGTGGAAGCGTGTCCGCACGATCTAGAGGGGATACTGTTGTTGTTCCGCCTGAAAAAGTGGAATATATGGATGTTTCTCCAAAACAAATCGTGAGCGTGGGAACATCATTGATTCCCTTTCTTGAAAATGATGATGCAAATCGGGCTTTGATGGGTGCGAATATGCAGCGCCAGGCAGTTCCTCTCGTCGCCACAGATGCCCCGTTTGTTGGAACAGGAATGGAGCCTGTCGTGGCGCGTGATTCTGGATATATTGTTCTGGCAAAACGAGGAGGGGTCGTAGAGCATGTTGACGGAAGCCGCATTGTCGTTAAGGCAGATCTGACGCAAAAAGAAAAAGAGTCTGCCGTGTCTAATCCGGAAGTTGCCGTTGATGTTTATAAGCTTATTAAGTTTCAGAGGTCCAATCAGAATACCTGCATTAATCAAAGACCGGTGGTTTCCGTCGGGATGCATGTTCAGAAAGGCTCTGTATTGGCCGATGGTCCTGCCATTGATAAGGGAGAACTGGCTCTGGGGCGAAATATTATGGTCGCCTTCATGCCGTGGGGTGGATATAACTATGAAGACGCTATCCTTGTTTCTGAAAAATTGATTAAGGAAGATCACTTCACTTCGATCCATATTGAAGAATTTGATTTGGAATCACGGGATACAAAATTAGGAAAAGAGGACATTACAAGGGATATCCCGAATGTTAGTGAAGAAGCTTTGAAAAACCTTGATGAGTCTGGAATTATTCGAGTGGGTGCAGAGGTGAAGCCGGGAGATATTCTTGTTGGCAAGGTGACGCCAAAAGGCGAAACTCAATTGACGCCTGAAGAGAAACTTCTCAGGGCGATATTTGGTGAAAAAGCGGGAGATGTGAAAGATGCTTCGCTTTATGTTCGTCCTGGAATTGAGGGGATTGTTGTCGATGTCAAGATTTTCTCGCGAAGGAGTGTTGAGAAGGATGAACGGTCAAAGACAATCGAGCATCAGGATGTTGTATCGATACAGCGGGATCACCGGGATAAACTTCGTATTATCGAAGCGGAAAAATACAAAATAATTCGAGAAATCATGGTTGGAAGTGTCGTCGGGGTCGACATTGTTGATTCTGAATCAGGGGAGATTATTTTAAAGAAGAAAAAGAAGATTGCACAAGAAGTCCTTGATAATATCCGAAATGAAAGCTTGAAGAATGTTTTGTTAAGTGACAAAGAAGCCCAGGGAAAAGTGGACCATATTGAGGCTACCACGAAAGAACAGATTGATATTTTACAGACCATTTATGACAAAAAAGTAGGTCGGCTGAAAAGAGGAGATGAACTGCCTCCTGGCGTGATTAAGCTTGTGAAAGTCCTTATTGCAATGAAAAGGAAGCTTCAAGTCGGGGATAAAATGGCGGGTCGACATGGAAATAAAGGGGTTGTCTCCAGAATTTTGCCTGAAGAAGATATGCCATATCTCCCTGATGGGACACCGGTTGAAATTGTCTTGAATCCTTTAGGCGTCCCTTCGAGAATGAATGTCGGTCAAATTTTGGAGACGCATCTTGGTTGGGCGGCAAAGACGCTTGGTCTTCATATGGCCACGCCTGTTTTTGATGGTGCAACTGAAAAGGAAGTGAAAGGGATGCTTCAAAAAGCAGGTCTCCCAAGGACAGGGCAGTCCATTCTTTATGACGGGAAAACAGGCGAACCGTTCAAAAGGCCTGTGACGGTTGGTCAGATGTATATATTAAAGCTTCATCATCTTGTTGATGACAAGATGCATGCAAGATCGATCGGGCCTTATTCTCTCGTAACACAGCAACCGCTGGGTGGAAAAGCGCAGTTTGGCGGACAACGTCTTGGGGAAATGGAGGTCTGGGCGCTTCAAGCTTATGGGGCGGCGTCTATTCTTCAGGAATTCTTAACCGTCAAGTCGGATGATGTCCCAGGCCGTTCCAGGATTTATGAAGCCATTGTGAAAGGTGAACATTTTTTAGAATCAGGTCTTCCTGAATCTTTCAACGTCTTGATTAAGGAGCTTCAAAGTCTCGGGCTCGATGTCGAATTAACGCCCGCTTCAAATTGAGGTCCTTGCTTTTCATGTGCAGGATTTATTCCGTTGTCTATGCATAACGATGTTTAAAAAAAAGGTTTGGAGGTTTAATGGAAACGATCAGTAAGGTCGGTGCAATTGGGAGTCTCTTTGAAAGATCGAAGAGTCCGATTTCCTTTGATGCGATCCGTATTCGAATTGCCTCGAGTGAGAAGATCCGTTCATGGTCTTATGGTGAGGTAAAGAAACCTGAAACGATTAATTATCGTTCATTCAAACCGGAGCGGGATGGTCTCTTCTGTGCGCGTATTTTCGGCCCCGTAAAAGATTGGGAATGCAACTGCGGAAAGTACAAACGAATGAAACATCGCGGCATCGTTTGTGATAAATGCGGAGTGGAGGTGATTCAATCAAAAGTGCGCCGTGAAAGGATGGGGCACATCGAGCTGGCCTCTCCAGTGGCGCATATCTGGTTTTTGAAGGGAATCCCCAGCCGTATCGCAATTTTGCTTGATTTAACACTGAAGTCGCTCGAAAAAGTGCTGTATTTTGAAAATTATATTGTGATTGATCCAAGGGAGACGGGCTTAAAGGAAAAAGACATTTTGACTGAGGACGAGTATCGAAAGCTTGTCGAAGAACATGGTCCGAATGGATTTTATGCAGAGATGGGCGCCGAGGCAGTCCGTGACCTTTTGAAGGAAATTGATCTGGATGCCCTTTGGGATTTGTTGCACAAACGGTTTGAAGAATCAAGTTCAGTCACACTTCAAAAAAAATTGACGAAGCAAATGAAGGTGGTGGAATCTTTCCGTAAATCTGGGAATCTTCCAGAATGGATGATTATGGATGCAATTCCTATTTTACCGCCAGAATTAAGACCTCTTGTCCCGCTTGATGGAGGTCGCTTTGCCACATCAGACTTAAATGATCTCTATCGACGCGTCATCAATCGAAACAATCGTCTCAAGCGTCTTCTGGAATTAAAGGCTCCTTCTGTGATTATTCGGAATGAAAAAAGGATGCTTCAGGAGTCCGTGGATGCCCTCTTTGATAACGGTCGGCGAGGCCGCGCGATCCGCGGACCAAATAAACGTCCTCTTAAATCGCTCTCTGACATGTTGAAAGGGAAGCAAGGCCGCTTTAGGCAGAACCTTCTCGGGAAAAGAGTTGATTATTCCGGGCGTTCCGTGATTGTCGTGGGGCCTGAACTAAAGCTTCATCAATGCGGCATTCCCAAAAAGATGGCACTGGAGCTCTTTAAACCATATATTTACCAAAAACTGGAAGAAAGAGGCGAAGTTGCAACCATTAAAAGTGCGAAGAAAATGGTTGAACAAGAGACTTCTGAGGTCTGGGATGTTTTGGATGAGGTGATCCAAGAACATCCGGTCCTTTTGAATCGTGCGCCGACACTGCATCGTCTCGGTATTCAGGCTTTTGACCCTGTCTTGGTAGAAGGCAAGGCAATCCGCCTTCATCCGCTTGTGTGTGCCGCTTTTAATGCCGACTTCGATGGTGACCAGATGGCCGTTCATCTTCCTTTGTCTATTGAGGCACAAATTGAAGCGCGTGTTCTCATGATGGCAATCTATAATATTCTGTCTCCCGCAAGTGGTTTGCCGATCGTGGTCCCTTCTCAGGATATGGTGCTTGGTTGTTACTGGCTGACAAAGGAACGTGCCGGAGCCAAAGGGGAAGGCAAGGTTTTTTCTTCCCCTGGAGAAGTTCATATTGCGTATAACCACGGAGTGGTAGAAGAGCATGCAAAAGTACAGGTCAAAATGGATGGCGTTCGGGTTAAAACGACTGTTGGCCGGGTTCTTTTTGGTGAACTTCTTCCCCCTAGAATCCCTTTTTCGATGGTGAACAAGCCTTTGACTAAAAAGGCGCTGGGTTCATTGATCGACAAGGCTTACCGCGAATCAGGTCATCCAGAAACAGTCATTTTTTTGGATCGTATCAAGGAAACGGGGTTTCATTATGCGATGAGGGCGGGTATTTCGATTTGTATTGATGATATGCATATCCCGACTCAGAAGGAAGCTATGCTCGATAAGGCCCGGAGGGAAGTTTTCGACATTCAGGAGCAGTATTCTGATGGTTTAATCACAAATGGAGAACGATATAATAAGGTTGTTGATATCTGGGCGCATGTCACAGATGTGATTGCAAATGAGATGATGAAGGAGTTATCTGAGGTTGAAGTCGGTGTAAAAATGGATGTAGAAGAGCCTGACCGCACTCAATTTAACTCGATTTTTATGATGGCGGATTCAGGTGCGCGTGGAAGCGCTCAGCAAATTAGACAATTGGGCGGGATGAGAGGCTTGATGGCAAAACCTTCAGGCGAAATTATTGAAACGCCGATTACTGCGAACTTCAGGGAAGGGTTGACTGTACTGCAGTATTTTATTTCAACGCATGGTGCCAGAAAAGGTCTGGCCGATACCGCGCTGAAGACTGCAAATTCAGGCTATTTGACGCGTCGTTTGGTGGATGTTGCCCAAGATGTGATTGTTAGAGAAGTTGATTGTCATACAGAAGAATCCCTTTCCATTTCCGCTCTCGTAGAGGGAGGGGAAGTCATTGAACCCTTGGATGAGCGGATTTTAGGGAGAATCGCAGCAGAAGATGTCTTGGATCCGATTACAGAAGAACTTATTTGTCCTGTTGGAGAAGAAATAAATGAAAAAAGAGCTCAGGCGGTTGTTGACTCCGGAATTGATCAGATTAATATTCGATCTGTCTTGACCTGTCAGGCACGCAAGGGAATTTGTATAAAGTGTTATGGGAGAGATTTGTCGCGTGGTGAACTGATTGAGTTTGGTGAAGCGGTGGGTGTGATTGCCGCCCAGTCAATTGGCGAACCTGGAACACAGTTAACCATGCGGACTTTTCATATTGGTGGTACGGCAAGCAAGGTTATTGAACAAACTATCTTGGAGTCTAATAACCCGGGCATTGTGAAGTATCTAAACCTGAATACAGTTAAGAGTCAGTCCGGGGATATGGTTGCAATGAACCGTAATGGAAGAATTGCAATATATGACGATACCGGGCGTGAAAAAGAGAAGTACTCCGTTGTCTATGGCGCTAAAATCAAAGTTGAGGATGGCGGGAATGTTGATAAAGGCCAGAAGCTGGTTGAATGGGATCCTTATTCTTTGTCGATTTTGACTGAAGTTGGAGGGCGGATTGCGCTGGGGGATGTGGTAGAAGGGCAAACCATGCGGGAGGAAGTAGATGAAGTCACCGGTCTTGCCCGCAAGGTGATCGTCGATTTTCCAGGTTCAACACTTCGCCCAAGGATTTCGATCAAAGATCCATCTGGAAAGACAGCAAAACTTTCTTCTTCTGGTGCGGTTGCGCGGTATCTTCTTCCCGCGGGGGCCCATATTTTTGTGGAAAAAGGTCATGAGGTCTATCCGGGGGATGTTCTGGCAAAGATTCCCAGGGAAACAACAAAGACGAAGGACATTACAGGTGGTCTGCCAAGGGTTGCAGAATTATTTGAAGCGAGAAAACCAAAGGAACAGGCGGTTATTTCTGAAATTGACGGAACTGTTGAGTTTGGTGGTTTTGTAAAAGGAATGCGAAAGGTCGTTGTTACAAATGAAGTGGGCGAAAACCGCGAGTATTTTATTCCCAAAGGGAAGCATGTGAATGTTCATGAAGGAGATTGGGTACATGCCGGAGAGTCTCTGATGGATGGTTCTGCGAATCCGCATGACATTCTTGATGTGCTTGGACCAACGGAGCTTCAGCAATACCTGGTGGATGAAGTTCAGCAAGTCTATCGACTACAAGGCGTTACGATTAATGATAAGCATATCGAAATCATTGTGCGGCAAATGCTGAGGAGGGTCATGATAGAAGATTCAGGTGATACCAGTTTTCTCCTCGGTGCACAGGTAGACAAGTTCCTCTTTGCTGAAGAGAATGAAAAGGTGATGGAAAACGGGGGACGGCCCGCGATTGGGAAACCTATTCTTTTAGGCATTACAAAAGCGGCGCTTGCGACTGATAGCTTTGTTTCCGCCGCTTCCTTTCAAGAAACGACGCGTGTCTTAACAGAGGCGTCTGTGAGTGGAAAAATGGATGAATTGAATGGTTTAAAGGAAAATGTGATTGTTGGCCGTCTTATTCCTGCCGGGACGGGACCGTCCACTTATCGTGAGGTGTATGTCCGAAATCCTAAAGATTTACCCCTTGTAAAGTCACTTGAAGAAACTTCTATAAGCCAAGAAGATTAGAGAAAAAAGATAATAAATAAATGTATTGACAGGTGTTAATGCGATCAATATAATGCGACGGTTTTGTGCTTTCTAACTGGGAGTTGGTATGCCTACGATCAATCAATTGATTAGAAACGGTAGAAAAAGGACTGTCAGTAAAACGAAGAGCCCAGCTTTGAGGGGTTGCCCGCAGCAGAGGGGTGTTTGTGTCCGTGTCTATACCACAACGCCCAAAAAACCAAATTCAGCGTTGAGGAAGGTCGCGCGTGTTCGCTTGACAAATGGGACGGAAGTCACCTCGTATATCCCTGGAGTAGGTCATAATCTTCAAGAGCATTCGATTGTGTTGGTCCGGGGCGGAAAAGTGAAGGATTTGCCGGGTGTTCGTTATCACATTGTTAGAGGAACACTGGATTCGGTGGGTGTGCAAGACAGGCGCCAAGGGCGGTCAAAGTATGGGGCAAAGATACCTAAATAAGTTTCAGTAATGCTTCGTGGGTGTAGGGGTATATGTCAAGAAAAAAAGTTTCGGTAAAAAGAGAGGTATTGGCTGATCCAAGATTCGGGGACCGTCTGATTTCGAAATTTATCAGTCTGATTATGGTGGATGGGAAGAAGAGTATCGCAGAGTCAATTCTCTATGGTGCCTTTGATAAAATTCAGGAAAAGACGGGATCGGACCCTGTTGTCGTTTTCAAGTCTGCAGTTGATAGTGTGCGGCCTAAGGTCGAGGTGAAGTCTCGTCGAGTTGGCGGAGCTTCTTACCAGGTACCTGTTGAGATCCACCATAACCGGAGAACGGCTTTGGCGCTTCGATGGTTGACGCGTTTTGCAAGGCAGCGCTCGGGTCGGACAATGGTTGAGAAATTGGCTTCCGAATTGATGGATGCTGCAAATAATGTCGGTGCTTCTGTAAAAAAGAGAGAAGATACGCATCGAATGGCAGAGGCAAACAAAGCTTTTGCGCACTACCGTTGGTAAGTGTTTTACGTTTTTCTTAGATAAAGGTTTGTAGATTGGCCAGGGAATATTCGTTAGAGAATACAAGGAATATCGGCATCATGGCGCACATTGATGCAGGAAAGACCACGACGACTGAGCGGATACTCTTTTACACCGGTGTGACCCACCGGATTGGTGAAGTCCATGATGGGAATGCAGCGATGGATTGGATGGATCAGGAACGGGAGCGGGGGATTACCATTACGTCTGCTGCGACAACCTGTGTCTGGAAAAAAAACAGGATTAATA